>JAUNUN010000005.1 GCA_030538155.1 bacterium | reverse complement strand
GACGGAACAGGTGAAGAAATAAAATTTTCTGGAAATGCTCCTTTCCCCGAAGGCAAGGAATTTGATAGCACCATTGATGACCTGAAAGGCCAAATTGAAGAAAAAAGCCTGTCTGAAACTGTTGGCAACTTCATGACCAACGGCCTCCCCTTGGTTGGGTATTTCAAAGGTACTGCTCTAAAAATTCGTTCATCGAATCCCAGGGTTGAAGGCAACCTGTATGGCCAACGTATTGAAATCGACTTTTCTACGGTTGAAAGCGAATTGAACAAGGCGGGTTTGATTCTTGTTTTTATCGCAACCATTCTCGCATTCTTGATAATCGTCAGGAGGTAATAGCATGATGAGTTTCTTAGGCGGCGGGCTATTCACGTGGGTTTCAGGGCTTTTCGGCAAGCTCTTTGATTACATTTTCAAGTTCTTCTTTTCGTTCAAAGTCATGCTGTTCGGCATGTACGTCATTGTTTTGTCAGCAGTCCTGAAGAACGTCATTGTTTGGGTTTTTGAAGAAATTATTGAAGTGGCTTCCTATGAGCTTTCCGGATTAAGTGCAAACGGCATTGAATCAAGTGTGCTCAATCTCAGTGGTGCAACAGGATATCTTGCATATCACCTGATGCTTCCTGATTGTATTTCTATCTTGCTGACCGCAATCGTTATCCGCTTTACATTGAACTTCATTCCGTTTGTTGGATGAAATGGCAATTCGTATTATCCAGGGCGTTCCCGGCTCTGGAAAAACATATTATGCAGTCAAGCATCTAGCTAACAACTATTTTGAAAAACAAATAGACGGTAGATATGAGCTTATTAAACCGTGTACGATTGTCACTAATATTGATTCATTCGTACCTGATCACATTTCACTATCGGATGCAGTCAAAGATGCAGGCGGAGTTAAGGTCTTTTTTACAGAAGATTATCAAAGAACATTCACAAAAGAGCAAGAGCACCAATTAATCTATATCATAGATGAAGCGCAGAAGCTCTTTCGGAAAAGCGCAAGGGATTTGAACGATGTTTATACCTACTTTGAAATTCATCGCCACCTTGGCCACGATATATATTTGATTACGCAGAATGCAAAGAAATTACCCACTGATCTGGTTGTGCTGACGGAATATATCATTGATGCTGCTCCAAGAAGCCGTTCGGTTATAGGCGAGTTTAAGTACAAATGGCTCAGCGATGGTGAAATTTTGAAACGTGAAGCGTTTAAACCTGATGACGGCATATTTTCTTTATACAAGAGTATGGATGCCAAAGAATCAGAGAAGATTAAAAATCCTGTAATGAGGACATTTTATCTAGTCATGTTTCTGACAACTGCAATTCTTTTCGGTGGCTTCATGTATTTTAAAAATATCTGGTATACACCGCACACTGAAGCTTTAGCTGCTGATCCTCCTGCACAGGCAACTAAGGCGTCTCTGCAAGTTGCAACTATAGCTGACGATAATACTGTGACTATCCGTCTGAATCGTGGCTCCGTTGTTCAGCGCCACGGTAATCATGTTTTCATGGTCAATTATGTATTCCTGGGCGACAGGCTCTATCGGGTTGAAAAGTTTCCTTATCCTCTCCAGCAGGAAGGCAATGAATTCTTTGCCTCTGTTCCTCGTCATGTAGCTGCTGAAATTGAAAGACAGCGCGATGATCTCGCTAACGATTCAGTCAACTCGGTACCTGCCACAACCGATAAGCTGCAGCGGCGCAACGCTAGCGACTTGAGCGGAGCGGCGCACGCTGCAGCGTCGTTCCAGGCTGGAACTAAGTAGACGTTGACGATGCCGAATAATGAAGCGGGATGGAAATTTGTGCAGCCTACATTCATTTTAATTCGTGAGGTTCATTCTTGGAAAAGCAATCTTCCTTTTTAGATCATCGATTTAATCGCAGTTATCCACTATTCACGCATCGGACAGCTCGGCCTATTATCCGTACAGGCAGAGGAAGCGAAGGTTCCGTGGTATGTACGGCACCACAGGCCCGATTAACAAGTGGGTCGCCAGTAGTACGCCCTTGTTCGAAGGGCAAGGTTGTTCGTGGATTGGATTTTTTGAAAGTTTCTTTTTGGGTCAGGTGGGATCCTCGCATTGAAAATTTTCTGGGCATGCTCGATGAGATGAAAAAGCAAGTCCAGGAAACAGAATTGGAAAGCATTCCTGTGTTTCCTGAAAGCGGTTTTGACTGGAATCTATCCCGTTCCGGCACTCGTATGTACGTGTTCCGGATGCGTTCAGGAGATATCAGCCTGCTTTTCAATCGTCGTCGGGAAGATGGCAAGATACCGAACTGCCGGCTTGAAATTGGTTCACTTTCTTGCTGGTCACCTGGGTTCTATTCAATCTATCAGCGAGTACAGACTTTTTTGAAGCTGTATGGCGGTACGATTATAAAGGAACGGGTTTCTGAAGCTCATTTAACTGCTGATTTTGTTGGAACTGATATCAAAGATGCGAATCTTGATAACCGAGATCATTGGATAGCTTTAGCTCGGAATGACGGCGATTATGATGGTCTTCTAGTTCGTAAGTCAGAATCTGATCCTGATGAGTTGGCCTTTGGTCGACATTTTACTAATCGTCGTTTTTCCGGCTTGAACATCGGTAGCGGTGATTTGATGTTGCGTGTTTACGATAAGGTTACTGAATTGAAGCGCACTCGCGCTACTAACAAGCAGCAGGTTTTTTCCGAAATATGGGGTAGCGCAGTATATGACGCTCAGCCTGTGACTAGGGTCGAGTATCAAGTCAGGCGGCCTAAGTTGCGTGAGTTCTCTGACCGTGAAGGCAATCGTATTGACACTGTTGATGATTTGATAGGGGCTTTGAAATCGCTGTGGGGCTATCTGACTACGGAATGGACGCGCCACAGCGAAAAGCCCGTGAATCGTAACCACAATCAAACCAAATCAAAGGTCTCTGAGTTTTGGGAAAAGGTTCAGGCTGTCGTCTGGACTGGAGTATTTGGTTATATCCGTACTCATCTCGTTAAACACAAAGATATCGATATGTTGCGCAAGCAGGCCAGGGGAATATTGATGTCTGTATGCGCATCTCTCGAAGTTGAGCCTGATGATATCGACAAGATAGTCTACCTCTGTAAAGAGGTGATTGAGGAGGATTTACACGCCTTTTTCGAGGATGAACGGGCCTTTGTTAATAAAATGATATCCAAGCGTAATGAATTCAGAAGTACGCTATCCTGGTGATTTAAATGGATGATGAAGGTTTGCTTTGGACAATTTTAGCCAAGCTGGACAGGTTGGAGCGCTTGATCTCTGATGGTCAAAGAAATGGTGTAGGATCAACTTCTGTTCAATCTTCTTTTTCTCCAGGCGGTAAAGATTGGTTTTTGACGGCCACAGATGAAGAAAGGCGGGCCTTTAATCGGCAGCGAGGCCAGGCGTCGAGGCGTGGCAGAAAATGAGCGTTAGGCCGCATCCTCAACAGCACCTTGTGCAGCATGCAGGCAAGTGGATCATTGATTATAAAAAGCCGGATGGTAAACGAGCGCAAGAAATTTTTATAGGCACAGAATCTGATGCCATGGCTATTGAGCAAAGCTTACGGATTCGCTCCCGATCTGGATCGTTGCGAGTATTTCCTACCTTGCTTGAAGTCGCTCCGCTTTTTGTTGAATTTTATCGGCTTGACCATCAGCCAAGAGGCACTGAGCGGTTGCAGTGGTCGTTGAAAATCCTTTTGCTTTTTTTGGTCGCTATCAGTTTCCTTCGATCACGAATCGTATGGTGGATGAATACAAGCGCAATCGCCTTGCTGATGGGGTCAAGCATTCGACTATTAACAAAGAACTTGCTGCGCTTTCTTCGTTTTGTCGGTGGGCTGAGGATCAGGGATACTGTGAGCGTATTCAGATCAGGCGTTTTCCACCAAAGCTGACCAGGGCGCCGATGATGGATGTTCCCAGCCGTTCGGAAATGGTCAGGCTGTTGCGCTCGATCCCTCGTAAGAAGCGCGGCATATTTGCAGCCATGTATTACCTTGGCCTTCGATCCCAGGAGGCCCGGGATTTGGTTGCAAATGATGTGAATTGGTTGCGCCGTATATTGATTATTACCGGCAAAGGAAACAAACAGCGCGTGTTGCCAATCAATCGCCGTGTTGCTCCCTATCTTCGGAATTTGCCTTTTCCTGCGCCTAAAGATTTGCGAGATATCCTGTTTTGGGCTTGCAAGCGGGCTGGTGTTCAGCGCAAGGTTAATCCGCATCTTTTCCGCCATGCCTTCGGCCTGCATATGACAGCTTCCGGTGTCGGGCTTCGGGCTTTGCAAGAAATTATGGGGCATAGCACATCTTTGGTTACTGAACGATACAGCCAGGTTGTCGCTGAAACGCTGCGTAAAGAAATGGATAAATTTTAGTTACTGACTTGCATATCATGCAAGCATGTAAGCTTGGAAAGGTTGATAATTCAGCCACATATATCACAACCTTATCAAACTCAAAATCCAGCGGAGGCAACCCCATGTCGGTTCGATTCCGACCTCCGGCACCAAATTGACATCCAAAGAAGTACCAAGAAGTACATTAGCCCCGTGAAACCATTAGGTTTTTCTGGGTTTTCCTTTACCTTCCCTTCCCAAGAGTTCCAGTAAAGTCCGTTGACATCCATAACATAAACCGGGTACAAAGCCGGGTATGATCGGGACACCATCGAACGACAGCTTGCCCACGGTGAGAAGAACGTGATACGGGCGACCTATCACCGTTCTTAACACCTTGCCGGAGCGCATTGAAATGATGCAATGGTGCGCCGATCACCAGGACAAGCTCAGGCAAGAATGACCACAGGGGGGGGAAGGCCCTGGGGCGCATCTGCCCCATAGTGAACGGTACGCGCATGGGTATACGTTCTTCTCTCATGTGTGCGCAACATTGCCCTACACTACAGTCTACACCAAGAAATATTCTTGTACTTTTAATCAGTTAGATAACCCATCTTAAATGAGGGGATTCCACCTCATTCGCTCCTTACTTTTGAAGGCTGAACTTTCAGCCGCCAAACGGCCCCAAAGGGGATCGAGTTTTGTTACTCCCTTGGCCTGACTGGGCATTCCTCTCCCTGTGGTTATGTAGCAGGTCTTACACAACATGAAAAGCATTGAAATAATCCAGCTACTTGAAGCGGATGGGCGGCAGCTTAAGAGGGTAAAAGGCTCGCACCATGTCTTTATCCATCCGCACAAGCCGGGACACATCACCGTGCCGCACCCCAAAAAAGATTTAGGCAGGGGTTTGAGCAGCAAGCTCATTAAGCAAGCAGGAATAGAACAGGAGATGAAATGAAACTGAGATACCCCATAACTATTGAAGCGGGCGACGATCATACCGCATTCGGTGTGGTGATTCCAGACCTGCCCGGCTGCTTCTCAGCAGGTGACACCATGGATGAAGCCATGGAAAACAGCGTCGAAGCTATTGCGGCCTGGATCGAGACAACCCTTGACAACGGCGGCCGCATTCCGGGCCCTGGCGACATAGGAGTCCATGCAGGAAATCCGGAGTTCGCCGGGTGGACGTGGGCCATAGTAGAGGTTGACGGCGCGCTGCTTGACGACACTACAGAGCGCGTGAACATCAGCGTACCCAAACGAGTGCTCGCTCGCATCGACCGCTATGCAGCCGCCCACGGCACCAGCAGAAGCGGCTTCCTGGTGAACGCAGCACTTGAACGCATTATTCAAGGCTGACCATGCCGCACTGCCTGACTAAGGGGGGTAACGTTCCGTTATCCCGTTGCACGGGCGGTTCAGTAAGGGATAGTGGCAGCAATCACCCGTAATGATCGAGAATGGCAGCTGGCGAAAAGGTAAAAACAACATAGGAACGCCCTTTGAACTCGAAGCCCGAGCGCTCATCCATCAGATACTCTCGATGGATTGTCAATGACTTGTGGTTCGCACGATCAACAAACAGGACGCCGAGTTTAAATTGAGTCCGAAGCTCGGTACAGACATGAATCAGTAAGCGAGTGAGCAATCCCTGGCCTTGATATCGACGATCGACCGCTACAGGGCCATAAAGAAAGGTTTTTTCCGGTTGTACTTCAGATTCAGCCTGGGCCGCTATGCGCAGCATTTCAACCGCGAGGTCATTCTTTGCGGAATGTGCTGCTGAAGTCATGGCGAAACCAACAAGGGTGGAACCGTCGCGAGCTACAAAAACACCTGTTCCTGCTTGAAGACGTGTGAGCGAGGATTCATCCATTCGACCTTGAACGAAGCCTTGTTGGGCACGCTCCGCATCACTCAAATCCCTGCCGCGGGCTTCGTCCATCAACGCGAGAATGGCCGGCCGATCGTCTGCATATGAACGATCCAGTCGTATTGGCATGTCGAAACGCTCCTACTTCCTAACGTGTGTCCCAAAAACAATTCGTAATTTGTACCCGCTGCTCACCCTATCAAATCCGACAGACGGTTGCGAAAGCGATTCAATCCTGTATTCCATTTTAAGGGTAGTTGACAGGCCACAGCTATCCTCACCCGATTGAGCAGCTGCCACACTTTGCGGGCTCAGTAAACCTGGAAACTTGCCTCCCAGACCCGCTGAATAAAGGCAAGCAGCATCTGATTGCGAAGAAAAAGAGGTGAAATTTTACATGGAACAGCTTCTTGCGCCTTATGTCGATACTAGGTTGACGGGACGATCGACAAAAGGCGCAGATCGCTCAGGCCCCGTGTAATGCACTATATTCATTGATAAACGCCACCATTATCTGGGTTTGTGGTCGAGCTCCGCCTGGACGAAAAAAGCGGCGACCTTGCGCAGGATCTCAACAGCGCGCTTGAGTTCGTGATTCTCCCGTTCCAGCTGTTTATGTTTAAGCCGTTCTTGCTCGCTTTTTCGACCGAAATCATCTGCCTGGCCGCCTATTGATGCTTTGCACCAGGTTCTCAAGGTCTCGGGTGTACAGCCTATTTTGCCGGCAATAGAGCAAATGGCGGCCCAGTTTGATGCGTATTCGCCTTGCTGCTCCAAAACTAAGCGAACCGCATGCTCCCGAACTGCTGCACTATACCTCTTAGTGGAATACATGACTCCATTCTCTCAGACTTGGACGCCTCCGACAAGAGCGGGGCGAAGCACTGTTACAGACTAGTATCTATTTACACTGCTTCGATATTGATCTTCTGAATGAAAGGGTTACCGTGTAACAGTAACAGTATGATTAAGACAAATTAACTCTGAAATTATTGACTAATGGCGTTGATCAATGGAATATGAATGGTTTTGCAAAGTGGAAAGCAGGAAAAACTCTATCATTCAAGCAGGGAGGTAGCAGCCATGTTTGTCGTGTTCATTAATTTCCCCCCGATCAAGGCAGGAAAGGACGAGGAATTCAGAAAATGGTTTGCCAAGTCGAACACAGAGTTTTCAAAATTTAAGGGTTTTGTCAGCAGGCGTCTTCTGCAACCTGTAGAAGGTGGAAATTATGCTGCTGTTGTTGAACACGAGAGCCAAGAAACCTTTCAAGCCATGCATGCGAGCCCGGAGCATGACGAAGCTGGAAAACAGGTTTGGCCTCTTTTTGATGGTAGCCCGACACCGCATTTTTTTAAGGTGGTGGTCGGCGAAAAGTAATTTCATCTTCAAGGTAGAGAGGAAATCGAGGCGAAAGGAGGAATGTAACGCAGGCGCTCATTGCGGTACCCTATGGAGCATTCCTCCATATCCGTTCACTTTGGCAGAATTTTAGAGAGACTTGGATACGCCCTTTAAAAAGAAAAACGCCTTGCAATTCCTACTAATTGCAAGGCGTTTTTATGTATGGCGGAGAAGGTGAGATTCGAACTCACGGTACTTGCGTACACACGCGTTCCAGGCGTGCACCTTAAACCACTCGGTCACCTCTCCAAGAAAGTGCAACGTGAAACACTATTCTTATCCGCACCCGACCGTTTTGACAAGGGAAAAATAAGAAACAGGCCTAGCCGAGCCGGCTTCAGTTGCCGATGGCGTGCAGTTTCACCGTGTAGGTGATGGTTTTACCGGCAAGGGGATGGTTGTAGTCCACTGTGACCGTATGCTGATCCGCCGCCAGAACCGTGGCCGGTACCTGGCGCTGCTCGCCCTCCTGCTCCATGGCCAGGGAAAGGAGCATGCCGGGTTGAGGGTCCAGCCTGCCGCCAAAGACCTGCCTGGGTATATCCTGGCGCAACTGCGGATCGTACGTGCCAAAGGCGTCTTCGGGCAGGATGTGCATGGTGCGGCTGTCGCCAATGTGCATGCCCATCATGGCGGCCTCCACAGCCTTGAGGATCTGACCGGAGCCAATGGATAAGGTCATGGGGCTTGACTCGGGCACTTCTTCGATGATCTCGCCCCCGGCAAGGGAGGCGGTGTAGCTGACTGAAACGGTGTCGAGCAGTTGAACTTGGCGCATATCTTCTTCCTAATCTCCTTCCTTCTTTCTCTTGCGGCAGGCATAATCTGTGTACTGCAAGAAGTACATTCTCACCGTTGAACGGCACAACGCTAAAGAATAATCGTTTATGAACGCAAAGGCAATGATGGCACGAGAATGGGACACTGGGCGTTTTTCAGGGCAATCAAGCGGTACAAGCCCGAAGCCGGAGCCCATTTCCCTAAATGACCATTTCTTCGATGAAGACGAGGGCGGCGGCCCGGATATAGGAGGCTGCCCGGCTCTGTTTGCCTTCCTGCTTCTGCCTGCGATAGGTGCAGGATATGCGTTCATCAGCCATCTGTAATGCTGCGGCTAATGAACGTTTTGCAGACGCGTATTTTCTCGTGTACCTATCGCCCTCAACGTTCAAAATAGGTGTAGCCGCGCAGGCCGGCCTCGTAGGCTGCTACGATCTCACGCCGTTCCTGCGGTGAAATCCTGCCTTCCCGCACCGCCAGCTCCGCGCTCTTGCGGAAACTGATGAAAAGCCGTTTGGGATCATACTGCACATAGGCGAGCACATCGGCCACGGTGTCGCCTTCCTGCTCGCTGACAAATTCGTACTCGCCGTTTTCAAGGATGCGAATGGTGACCACATTGGTATCGCCCAACAGGTTGTGCAAATCGCCCAGGGTTTCCTGGTAGGCCCCCACCAGAAACACGCCTAAGATGTATTCCTCATAAGGTCTGAGTTCGTGCAGCGGCAAGACCCGCCTGGTGCCGCGCTTGTCGATGAACTGATCGATCTTGCCGTCGCAGTCGCAGGTGATATCCGCCAGGATGCCGAAGCGGCTTGGTTCTTCATCCAAACGGTGGATGGGCATGACCGGGAAGATCTGACCAATGGCCCAGGAGTCGGGCAAAGACTGGAACACGCTGAAGTTACAGTAGTAAATATCAGCCAACACCCGTTCCAATTCGCTGAGTTCCGTGCCGGGATTTTTCAACTCCTTGGAAAGGCGGTTGATTTCATTGATAGTGGTCCAGAAGATCTGCTCGGAAACGGAACGCTGGCGCAGGGAAACTTTGCCGTTGTCAAAGAGTCGCCTGGTTTCATCACGGTAGAAGATGACGTCGTTGAGCACCTCCTGCATGTTGCGGATGTTCAATTCCTTCAGGGCTTGAAACATGTACTCGATTGAGGAGGGGCTGTCCTCCGGCAGGCTTTCCGGGATCGGCGTGTCCTGAAACCTGGTGACATCGAGCACGTTGAAGAGCAGCACCGAAGAATAGGCCACCAGGGCCCGGCCGGACTCGGTAATAATGACCGGATGAGCAATGCCCTCTTCCTCAAGCGAGGTCATGACTGCCTCGATAATGTCGGTGCAGTACTCCTTGAGGGTGTAGTTGCGGCTGGAAAGGAAGTTGGACTGGGAGCCGTCGTAATCCACGGCCAGGCCGCCGCCCAGGTCGAGATACTCCACCTGCGCGCCTTCTCGGGCCAGACCCGCGTAGACCCGGCAGGCCTCGTTGACGGCGGTACGGATTTCGCGGATGTTGGAAATCTGCGAGCCGAGGTGGTAGTGCACCATCTGCAGACAGTCGAGCATGTCCGCTTCCTTGAGCAGATCCACCGCAGCGATGATCTGGCTGGTGTTGAGCCCGAAAAAGGAACGTTCGCCGCCCGAGTCGGCCCAATGGCCGCCCGCCTGGGTGGAGAGCTTAATGCGGATACCCAAAATGGGCTTGGCGTCGAGTTGCTTGGAGCGCTCCAGGATCAGCGGCAGTTCATCGGGCAGTTCCACCACCAGCACACAGTTGAAGCCCATCTTGGTGGCATAAAGGCCCAGGTCGATGAATTCCTCATCCTTGTAGCCGTTGCAGATGAGCACCGCCTCCTGGTCGAGCATGGTGCCCATGGCTGCGATCAGCTCGGCCTTGGAGCCCGCTTCCAGGCCATGGTGGTAGCGGGAGCCGTATTCGGCGATTTTCTCCACCACCTGCTGCTGCTGGTTGACCTTGATGGGGTACGCGCCCATGAAACGGCCATTATAGCCCAACTCCTCCATGGCGGCGTGAAAGTTCTCGTTGATGCTCCTGATCTGGGCATCGAGGATGTTATCGATGCGCAAGAGCACCGGCATATCAAAGCCACGCGCACGGATGCCCTCGGCCACATCGGCAATACTCACGGCCCGGCCCAGCGCGCCGGGCTCGGGCAGAACCATGACATCGCCATTGCCTGCCACCTGGAAATAACCACTGCTCCATTCGTTAATGCTGTAGAGATCGGCGGATTTGCCGGCATTCCAGCGTTCCATTGTATAGTTCAAGTCGCAGCCCTCCCGGGCGGAGTGTTCATAAAAAAGCCCGGCTCTGCGCCAAGCTGTTCTTACTGTTCCTGTTCAAAGCGCTTGCTGTGCCGGCTTTGGAAAATGTACGCCGGCCCACAAAGCTGTACGCCCCAGACACATCCCGCTCTCTTCTTAATTTCTATCTCTGATCCTGAATTATGATGAACCGTGTATGTATACCCAAGGAGGATGGTCTGCGTCAAGAAGACCTGATAATACAGATAAAGCAGTCAGACACCAGCGCCGTCACCAGGGCTGGGAAGAGCCGCAGGTGCAGTGCTGCAATCGGCCAGCGGCGTAGACAGACGCAGCTTGCGACCTTCCTGCAGGGCTGCACTGTAGGGCGCGCCCGCAAGCTTTGCCCCTGGTCGGCGTCGGCTGCGCAGTCTGGGAAAGCGTTCAGTCACAAAGCTGTTGAGCCGTTCTTCGCTGCGCATGAGGGCAGTGCTCTGACCTGTGACATGGGCAGCATCGGCCTTTGTCGGCTCCTTATGCTTTTCTCTTGCCAAAGTCTCACCAAAACCTGCAATCAGGCCAAGAAAGTAACTGTTCTTGGCCCGCTGTCCCTGTCCCCTGTAGCACAGGCTATGCGCACGCCACAGGGCCTGCAGCCGCTCCTCAAGAAAATGGTAGCAGTGTCGGGCTATGGCCACATCCTCGCTGCGGCCGAGTAATTCCACGGTTTTGAGCACGAGATTGCGGTGCTGGTCATAGGTGTGGGCAATGATTACCCGCACGGCAAAATGTTCCAGCAAGAGCGAGCAGATGGCGCTGCGGTATCTGGGCATGCGTTGCCGGCCGGTATTGATGCTCTCGTGGCTCAAGGAAGTTTGTTCGGACAGCGTGACGGCATCGAGGCGGTGGCGGGCCAGGAGTGCACTGGCGCGGGCCAGGGCCAGACCGGCCTCGTGTTCGTTATCTGAACCGGCAAGGGCCAGCAGCTTGCGGATACGCTGGTGCAGCCGGTCTTGTGGGTTATTATGCAGAGATTCTTGGGCCAGCGCCTCCTGCAAGCCCCCTACCAGGTCAACACCGGCTTTTTGAAAGGCTGGGTCCACACCCAATATCCGGCAGGCCCTGCGAAAATGTTCGCCATGCCCGGCCTGGGTCCCCTGCCACAGCTCCTCGCAGAGCTGGTGCGCCATTTCATGTTTGAACACCTGCAGCACCACCGGCCACTCGTTTTCAGCAATAAAAACACTACTCAGGCAGATTTCACGTTTTTCGCCGGACCAGGTACCAAGGCGGCCGGCACTCTTGCTCAGGCGGAGCACTGGAGGCCGGAGTTTGACCCGGCGTTCATGGCAGATTCGCGCATGTTCGTGGGCAAGCTGGATAAGCCAGGCCTGCTCCAGCTCCGGCCTGATTGCAGAGGGCGGCATCAGTCTGATTGGGCCGGCATGGGTTGTGTTGTCTGGTTGCTTCCCAGGTTGCGCAGGGCCCGGATGCGGGCCGGCATGGGCGGATGGCTGTAGTGCAGGATGACGCTCAAGGGGTGGGGTGTGAGGTTGCCCAGGTTCTTCACGGTCAATCGTTTCAGACCGCTGATCAGGTCGGCCGCTGCGGCACCGCTGTGCACTGCAAAACAGTCGGCCTGGTATTCATGGCGGCGGGAAAGCGCGTTCATGCCGATCTCCAAAAGTGTGGCCAAAGGGCTGTAAAGAAAACCGAAAAAGACCAGGGCTGCGTAGACCGAGATGTATTCCATTTGAAAGGCGGCAAAAAGGCCTGCATTGCCAAGAAAAAACGAGAGAATAAAGAGCATGAGCCCGGTCTGGGCAATGGCCAGCCCCAGCATAAGCGGCACGTGCTTGAGCTTGTAATGGCCCATTTCGTGTGCCAGCACGGCCACGATTTCGCCGGTGCTCAGTTGACTGAGCAGGGTATCGAAGAAGACAATGCGGCGGAAGCGGCCAAAACCGGTGAAAAAGGCATTGGCCCTAGTGGATCGTTTGGAGCCGTCCATGGTGTAGATGCCTTCCATGGCAAAGTTAACCCGATTGGCATAGCTGGTAATGGCCGTACACAGGCCATCATCGGCAAGCGGGGTGAAGCGGTTGAAGAGCGGCAGGATGAGCACCGGGGCCAGGAGTTGCACCACCAGCATGAAGATCGTTACCACCACCCAGGCGTAGAGCCAGGCAAGGGAACCGGTCTCCTGAAAAAACCACAGAATGGCGGCCAAAATGGGCGCTCCCAGAGCGATGGCAAGCAGGGCCCCTTTCAGTTGATCGAGCACAAAGGTGCGCACCGTGGTCGTGTTGAAGCCGAAACGCGCCTCCAGGACAAAGGTGGAGTAGATGGAGAAGGGCAGTTGCAGGGCTGTGCTCAAGAGGGCCAGTAGGCCGGTGAAGAGTAGACCCGTGATAATAGGGCCAAAGCCTGGACTGCGGGCGATGAGATCCACCTGGTTGAAGCCGCCGGCAAGCAGGAAGCCGAGCGTCAGGACGAGAAAAACAGAGTCGCGCAGGATACTGTAGCGACTGCGCTCACGGGTGTATTCGCCCATGCGGCTGTATTCGGCCTCGCTGTACTCTTCTTTGAATTCCTCGGGCGGGTGGGATGTAAGCGCCCGCAGGTTGAGCAGGGTCGCGCTGCTCTCCAGAAGAAAGCTTATGATCAGAAGGGTGCAGATCAGGACTAGATAAATGTTCATGGATGAGAAAGGGAATGGTATTGCGTTTAAGAAACGTACTAAGCCCAGATGAGGCCGCTCTTCTTTTGATGGCTGATTATATGGAATTGTACACTACGGGCAAGGAGATTGCACCATTGCCCCTTCGCCCTGTTTTGCCGTCATTGGCGCTCATACTCACCGCTACAAGACAGGGAAAAGGCCAGCCGGTTCTTTTCTCCTTTGATGGGAATACGAGCGTACTTATTGTATCTTTTGTCTGTGGTCTATGTTTTGGCTTGCGGCTTGACCAGGTGAGATCACCTATGGCCTGTTGAAACCGAGCGTGAACCGTGTGGGCGCAGTTTATGAACCCGCACCATAACCCCATGGAGGCTTTGATGAGCGAGAGCAAAAAATCTTCCGGCTTGAGTCGGCTGCAGGTAACCGGCCTGGTGCTGGCAGCGGTCGCAGCCGGCGTGGCGCTGACTCTATATTTTGCCCAGTCCCGGCTCTTTCCCAAGCCTTTCCAGCCGGTTAGTCTGAGCGCTGTGGAATTAAACCAACTGGAGCTGAAACTGGCTCGTTTGGAACACTGGAATGATATCCAGCCGCCTGAAAGCCCTGCAGGTGAGGCGGCCAGGCCTGCGCGGGACAACGCGCGCCTGGAAGCGCCCGCTGACCTGCGCGTGGAACCGCTGGAAGTACCCAAGCCGGAACCCTACAGTGAAGATGGTCTGTCACGCGAAATCAACTTCAACGAGCGGGAACTCAACGCGCTTCTGGCCGACAACACCGATCTTGCCGGCAGACTTGCCCTTGATCTGGCCGATGATCTGCTCAGCGCCAATATGCTCATCACCCTGCCGCCGGATTTCCCCTTCATGGGCGGCAAAACCCTGCGGGTACGCACCGGCCTGGAACTGGCTTACCGGGCGGCCAAACCGGTGGTGGTCCTGCGCGGAGTTTCCATCATGGGGGTGCCGCTGCCCAATGCCTGGCTGGGCGGCATGAAAAATATCGACCTGGTGGAACAGTTCGGCACGGATCAGGGCTTTTGGCAGGCCTTTGCCGACGGGGTGGAATCCATCCAGGTACAGGAAGGAAAACTGCAGATTCGTTTGAAGGAGTAATTCTACTTCCATATCAAAGCCCTCTCTCTGTCGGCTTGGGTAAATGCTCGCAGGGCATATCATATATGCGCTTGCGTATTCATTTTGTTGAGGAGGTCTTCATGAAAATAATACTTGTTGGCGCGAACGGTAATATAGGCAGGGAAGTGGACAAGGCGCTCTCTCCCCGACACGAAGTGGTGCGAGTGGGTTCCCGCAGCGGTGATGTGCGGTGCGACTACACCGATGCGGCTGCCGTGCAGGCGATGTTTGCGCAGATCGGTGCATTTGACGCCTTGATTACGGTCGTGGGTAATGACAGCGTCTTCAAACCCTATGCGGAGCTTAGCGAGGCGGACTATCTCTACGGCTTTGAGCATAAATTCCTCAGCCAGATTCGCCTACTCAAACTGGGAGAACCCTTTGTGCGCGACAGGGGCGTATTTCTGTTCAGCAGCGGCTTTTTAAGCCACTACCCGCACCCAATGAGTTGCGCCACCGGCCCGCTCAATGCCGCCATCGATGCCTTTGTGCAAACGACCGCCCCTCTACTGCCGCGCGGTATCCGCCTCAATGTGATCAGCCCGGCCCCTGTTGTCGAGCCGGGACGTGAAGGCAGAGGCCTGCTGACTGCGCAGCAGGCGGCCCAATACTATGTGCAGGCTGTGGAGGGCGATATGACGGGCAAGGTGCTGCGCGCCTGGGCGGGTTTGCCGTTTAACGCTGAATAGAAGGGCCAACTCTCGTCAAGAGACCGGTGAATTTCCGGTCTCCCAGGAAGACTGTCGCGCAAGCCGGTGCGGTTGCAATACTCGCCAAACAAAGGAGGATAGAACATGAAAATGGAACAATGGATTCGCGCGATTGCAGGTACGGGTATTCTGGTCACCCTGGGGCTGGCGCAGGTGCACCACCCGAACTGGTTGTGGTTGACGGCCTTTATCGGCCTAAATCTGTTGCAATCCGCCTTTACCAGGTGGTGTTTGGCGGAGACCATCCTGGCCAAATTCGGCGTCAAAAAGAGCTGCGAATAGAGCCTGCGCAAGCGGTGCCCTTGACTACCACGTTTCAGTACTGCGTTGCAATGCGTTCAAATTGCGCCAGTAAAAGCCGGTGCAGGGCAGCGGTGCTTTCTTCTATCTCCAGCTCCTTGCCCTGACGGAGGGCGGTAAAGAAACCTTCGCCCACCCGGCGTTCTTCCCTGCTCCAACTGGCGGTATAGCCCTCCTTGCTGCCATGGCTTGCGGCTCCCTGCCTGCCGGCGCTGTCATAGTCGCGGCGGCCGTGGGCCCAGTTGATCACATGGGCGTAGAAGAGCAGTGCCCGGTCCAGCAGGATGTAGAGCAGCTGAATATTGTTGACCGGCCCCAGCCGCAGTTGCTCACCGCCAAGCTGCATGCCCAGAAGGCGTGCGCCCGAGAGCAGATCATCCGCCTTCAGGGCTGCGGCTCCTGCGCCGATGATGCCGCCGATTACGGATGCCGCGCCAAATGAGGCGCCGATGGTGGCGGCATCCAGCCCCACCCCCAGGGCAGCCCCGCCCAGGGCACCGGCGACAATGAGCTGGGTTCTGCCCAGACCCAGGAATTCCCAGGTGCGTTCACTGAACAGATCCTCTGCCAGGATGGACTGCGGCGGCAGTTCCAAATTGAAGATATTGTGCTTGAACAGGCGGCGGATGGCGGCATGGGCCTCCTGCTCAAGCCCGGCAACATGGGCCTGGAAGCGCTCCTGCAACTGCCGGCGCAGCCGCTCTTCCTCGCCCGCCTTGTAGGGCACGGCTTTGCGGTAGCTGAGCACCTCTTTGAACAGGTCGATGAGGATATTGGCGGATATAGCGCTGCTCCCAGTCTTCCTCAAAGGCCTGCACCACCCGGCGCAGGACCGGCTCCAGTTCCTGATCAATGGATTTCAGGCTTTCCAAGAGTTCGATGCGCTGGCGGTAGTTGGCGCGGCTGGAGTTGAAAAGCCGCACTGAGTTGAAATTCTTACGAAATTCATTCTGCCACTGATTGATGTAGGCAGCGTCATCCTCCTTGGAGTTGATCACCGCCATGCGGGGCGCGCCGGTCAGGCGCAGGATCTCCATCTCAGCCAAGTCCACCTGTCGCACCGGGCGAGACCCATCCACCACGAAAATCACCCCGGCACCGGCGTCCACGGGGCCAAGCAGCTCGCAATCGTCATGAAAACCGGGATCATCGTCATGGGCGGCGCGGAACGCGGCAAGCATCTTGCCGGGCGGGCCGTCATAGTTTTTGAGCCATTCGAGCGTGTCGCGCGGGTTCTGAAAACCAGGCGTGTCAATGAAGCGGATCACCTCGCGGCCGTCGATACGTACGGGAAAGGTCTGGCAGACCACGGTTTCGCCGGGAAAGGGGCTGATGCGCACGCTGTCGTCTTCGGCCAGGGTGGACAGCACCGAGGACTTGCCCTCGTTGGGATGGCCGATAATGGCGAATTCCGGGACTATGCCTTGGTGCGTGGTTTCGCTCATGAGGCCTCCATCAGGCTGCGGGTGTCGAGAGAGGGATCGGCCAGGGCCTGTATCTTTTTGCGCCAGATATCCGCATGTTCCGGCTGGGCCGGAGTGAGGGGCGCATCGGCCATGGGCTTGCCCACCAAGAGGATGGTGAGCGAGGTGGCGGTATCGCTTGCCTGGCGCAGCTTTTTGAGCAGATTGTAGGTTTCCTGCAGGGGCGGCATCCAGGCCTCCTGCACCAGGTAGATTTCATCCAGAAGCGTTGCCGCATGTTCGCTCTGAATTTGCGCCAGCAGTTCCTGCTCTTCAGTTACGGCAAAGGGCAGCATGCGCACCCTGGTTTCTCCGGGGCCTGCCATAGCCTGCAGGGCCTGTTCAAGTGTGCTGTTGTCCAGGTAGGCCAGTACTTCTTCCGGGGCCAGAATCAGGCGTTTGATGTGGAAGGGTGGACCGGCAGCGGCCTGCGTGCCGGTTTCTCTTTCCTCCCCGGATGCGGGCTCGATAGCCGCCTCGTGCAGGGGAATCTCCACCGGCCTGCGCAAATGGAGATCATCCGTGCCCTCTCCCCCGGTTTCCACCTGGGGCGTGGTCATGCGCTGCAACAAGCGCCTGGTTTCCGGGCTGCGCAACTCCAACCGGTCAAGCTGCCGCCGGTATTGAATCAGACCACTGACCAGCAGCAGCAGCCGCGGCAGCAGGCCGTATACCACCAGTGTCATGCAGAGAAAGGGCCACCACGAAACCAGATCCTGGGTGGCAAGGTGGTAGATGCCATCCTTCAGGATTATTTGCGTACCTTCCACCTGGGTCAGGCTCGGGTAGCCTAGGCCTTCCGGCAAGAGCCGGCTCCAGGGCAGGGCCATCAGGCGCACTCCTTCAGCCACCTGCTGGGAAGAGAGCTGCAGCGACGACTGCCAGCCAAAGGCCATGTCGGAGAAAACCACCTTGGCCAGGGTCAGGCCGAGCACGCCCAAGTTAAAACCTATGGCAAAGAGTTGAAGCAGGAAAAATACCGGCCAGACAAAGAGCGGGGCCTGCTCCCGCCTGCTGCGCAGGCGGCCGAAGATGGCGGCAAAGTTGAGGCGCTGCTCCGCATGCAGACTACGGCGCGCTCTGGCATAGACCCAATCGGCGCCGGCGGCCGTCAGTCGCATGAGCAGGCTGTAGAGGGCCGATGTTTGTAACTGGGTGCGGCGCAAACGCCGCAGCAGCAAAAAGAGGCCTTGCAACACAAGAAGCGCAAGCTGCAGGGCCACAAAAATACCGAGAAAGGCCGAGACATTGAGCGGTGCCTTGCCCGAGTAGACCAGAAACGCGCCCGCCAGGCCAAGGCCGCTCATGATGCCGAAAAAAAGGGCAAACCAGATGAGCAGCCTGGATACCTCGTGCCATACACTGCCCGGCAACAGTTCCTCTTGGGTGCTGCCGTTGTTGCCGGCCGGGTTGCGCTGCCGCACCTGGAGCCAGCGGTGGATCAGCTCCTGTGGCCTCGGGTTGAGGTGGTCCTTTAATTTCGGCGCTATCTTGGCCAGGTATATAATCCGATCGCGCTTGACCAGGGCCTGCTCCCCTTCTTGCCTGCGGATGCTGTCATCACATCCGAACAGGTATTCCAGATCAATCAGATCGGCCAGGTTCCAGCGTGTATTCATGAGTCGGCCTGTGGCAGGGGCAGACGGCACGGCCATGCACGGTACTGTCTGGCGGGGTAAAAGGGATTGTTTTGGACAAACATTGTGGTGTATATGTAGCAGCCCGGCGGGCCACTGTTGCCGAAAAAGGCAGCATGAAGGGAGCCGGCAGGTGCAGACCCGGCTTGCTGTTTTAACCGGGTAAAAATTTTACTCTATTGCTGACAAGTCATAGCGAAAAAAATGGATGAAGACAAGGTAAAGCAGCGGCAGCAAGGCCGCAGCGGCGAGACCCTGCGCCAGGGTGCGGCCGCTGCCTGGCCCATTTGCCTGGGCTATCTACCCTTGGGACTGGCCATGGGGGTTCTAGCGCAACAGGCCGGTATGCCGGCCTGGCTGACCGGGCTGATGTCCATTTTCCTCTTTGCGGGCAGCGCTCAGTTTATCGGCGTGGCCATGATCGATGCAGGCGCCTCCATGGCGGCCATTGTCGCCACCACCTTTGTGGTCAATCTGCGCCATGCCCTTATGGGCTCGGCCCTGGCCGTGCACCTGCGCGGGGTCAACCGCTGGTTTCTCACCCTCTTTGCCTACGGCATTACGGACGAGACCTTTGCCGTCAACATGGCCCGCTTCCGCAGCGGCAACTGGGATCGGTGGCGTGCCCTGGTGCTGAATCATCTCTCCAACAGCGCCTGGGTGCTGTCAACGGTAGCAGGCGCAATGGCCGGCCAGTTTATCCCCAAAGGGGCCTTTGGCATCGACTATGCCCTCACCGCCATGTTCATCTGTCTTTTGGTCTTTCAACTGCACAACCGGCTGCTGGTGCTGACCGGGCTTTTGAGCGCGGCCATTGCCACCGCCTGGTATCTGCTCATTCCGGGCAACTCGTATATTGTCGGCGCATCCATCTGTGGCGCTACCCTGGGCTTTTACATCAAGCGGGCAAAGGGGCGCAGACAATGAGCTACCCGGAATTTATTCTCCTCTTTGCCGCCATGGGGATCGTAACCTATCTGCCCCGCTGGCTGCCGCTTGTTTACCTGGCCCATAAACGCATGCCTTCCTGGCTGGTGGACTGGCTCAGCCTGATTCCCGTGGCCATTTTGAGCAGCTTGCTTGCACCGGCCCTGTTTGTGGACGGCCACAGCCTGAGCTTTACCAAGACCGATTTCTGGGTGGCCATACCCACCCTTCTATTTGCACTGAAAACCAGGAGCCTAGGCGGCACCCTGCTGGTGGGCATGCTGCTCTTCTGGTTGGTGGGTATGCTGCGCTGAGAAAATGAGGGGATAAGGAGAAAAGATGGCAAAGATTTTTGAGGCAACAAACCTCGGTGCTCTGCACCTGCAAAACCGGGTGGTGCGTTCGGCCACCAATGAGGCCAAGGCCGGAACGGACGGCGCAGTGACTGATCTTTTGATCAAATATCTGGTGGACCTGGTGCGCGGCCAGGTGGGCCTGCTCATCAGCGGCCATGCCTACGTCTCCCCGGAAGGCCAGGCCAGCAAGCGGCAATTAGGCCTGTATGACGACAGCCTGCTGGCCGGGCTGCAGCGTCTGACCGGGGCCGTACATGGCGAGGGCGGGGTCATTGTGGCGCAACTTGCCCATGCCGGGCGTTGGGGCATCGGCAGCGGTGTACATGCGGCGTGCGGGCCTGTGGCAGGCGAAGGCACGGCCGGTCGCAGGGTTGAGGCCATGACCGAGGCTGATATAAAAGCCGTGGTCACGGCCTTTGCGCGTGCCGCCCGCAGGGCACGTGCAGCGGGTTTTGATGGCGTGCAGATCCATAGCGCCCACGGCTATCTGCTCAGCCAGTTTCTCTCACCCTGGTTCAATCAGCGTACAGATAGCTACGGCGGCAGCCTGGAAAATCGGGCCCGCCTGCTTGTGCAGGTGTATGATGCGGTGCGGAGGGCAGTCGGTAACGCCTACCCGGTTTTGGTGAAGATCAATGCCGAGGACTTTGTGGCAGGCGGATTGAGCGCGGAAGAGAGCCTGCAGGTGTGCCGTATGCTGGCTGAGCGCGGGGTGGATGCCATTGAGATGAGCGGGGGCACCTTCAATACAGGCGGACTTTCCTTTGCCCGCACAGGCGACCGGCTTTCAGCCGAGGCAGAGGGGTATTACATTGAGCATGCCCGGCGCTATAAAGAGGAAATCAAAACGCCGCTGATCCTGGTGGGCGGCTTTCTCCGCCTCGCCACTATCGAAGAGGTGATCCAGACGGGGCTGGCCGACTACGTCGCCCTATCACGGCCGCTGATCTGCGAACCGCACTTGGTCAAACGCTGGGCCGGCGGTGATCACGCCAGGGCTGCCTGCGTTTCCTGCAACCAGTGCTTTGGCACCACCCTCAGCAAGGAGGGGCTGTTCTGCAAGGTGGCGCAACGCCGCCAAAAGGCCGGCAGCACATCATAAAAAATCTGCCCTTGTTCACTCAAACCAAGGGCAGAGAAAAGAACACTGACAGCGTGCAGGTGCTGTTTTCAGACGCTCTGTTTTCTTGGCGGATCACTAATGGCGATGACTTCCCGAGAGGTTTGAGCCGTTAGTTGAAAACCGCGCTGGGCATGCTTCACCTTGCGTACAAAGGCCGAGGCCTTGGCCTTACCCTGTGCTCCCTTCATTTTTTTGACCGCACCGGGCCCACGGTTATAGGCTAGGAGCGCAACTTCTTCATTACCAAAAAGAGACATGCATTTAGCGAGATAGCGGGCTCCACCTTTGAGGTTCTCCAGCGGGTCGTGGATGTCGCGCACACCAAGCCTGGAGGCTGTCTGGGGCTTGAGCTGGGCCAATCCGCGTGCACCGGTGGGGCCCTTGGCCCTGGGGTTGAAGCCGGACTCCACCTTCACTAAAGCCGCCATCAAGGTCGGATCAAGCCCGTGCAAACGAGCGGCATGTTCAATTTCATGCCGGTACGGAACTTTTTTGGACAAGGTGGTGGGCTTTGTCCGGTACGTAGCCTGAACGGCCAGGGGAGTGCTGCAGAGAACAAAAAGGGTTAGGGCAAAAACAGCGAACAGTCGTCTGCATTGGGATGCCGGGCATCCTTTCGTGGGCGATACGTTCATGATTTTTTTTGTGGAGCGGTCAAAGGCCGCTGTCTGGTTGGGGCAACGATTAGACCGACAAGGCAAGTCAAACTACTTCTTGCGGAAGACTGTGTGTCATCGCAAAAGGCAAACCGTTGCTTGTTGATGATGAACAAATAGATATCTAAAGGAGGTGCTATTATAGAGGATCAAACAAGAAAAACAAGTTTATTGCGACAAAACCAGAACAACACCTTGTTGTTCCGTTGTTATCCAGTCAAAATTTGTTGACTTTATGATGTGGTTGCATTTCTTGAGACATGGGCACCTACAATGAACCGATCCATGTATTGAATCGCCCTGGTATTGTCGGAAGCCCCATGGTCTAAGAATGGATCATGAATACCAATAAAAGGTACAGCGCAGAAGTTCGGGAGCGTGTGCTCCGCTTAGTTTTGGAGCAGGCTGAATACGCATCAAACTGGGCCGCCATTTGCTCCATTGCCGGCAAAACAGGTTGTACGCCCGAGACCGGAAGAACCTGGTGCAAAGCCTCAAAAATGCCCAGGCACATGATCTCGGCCGGGAAAGTGAGCGAGATCAGGCCGCCCTGCCTGCCTCACATGAAAACTGCCTCCCAAAAAACTCAGGGCTGTTCACTCCAGGGATATTCACCAGCTTATACCGGGATAGGCCCAACTATCTGATCAATTTAAGTATTTCTTTGAACTCCGGTACCCGGCAGTCTTGAACCAACTCGTACAAGCACATCTCCAGTCCGGTGATTGACACTCCATGATGCGCCAATTTGTTTGTTGCCAGTTCTATATTCTCGGGTTTACGGGAGGAAATGCAGTCACGAACCAGATGAATGTCATAGCCGTATTTTTTTAAATGAAAAGCAGTTTGATAGACGCATATATGCGCTTCAATGCCGCAGACAAGCCAGGTCGGCCTTTTTGTTGCTTCGATGGCCTGCATAAAAAGCGGTTCTTTGCAGGCATCAAAAGTGAACTTGATAATCGCTTCCTGCCGGTTCAAGAACGGAAGTAATTCGTCAACCGTTCTGCCTAGACCCTCCGGATTTTGCTCCAGCCACAGGATGGGCAGGCCAAGGGTTTGAGCCCCTTGTATCAGCTTTTGGCAGCATGCTATCAGGTAGTCGCTGTTATGAACCAGACATGCCAATTTGCCTTGAATATCGACGACGATAAGGCCTGTGTTCTCCGTGCTGAGCCTCTTCATTCTGCATTCCTTTTGTGTATCCACCCTCTTTGCCCAACTGAATCGCTCGAACTTTTTCGAGAGCGTTCTGTTTCAGTCAGCCTGCTTGGCCTAACCCCTTCTGCCGAGGATACTCCCTTTCCATATTCATGGGAGTAATATTTCCTGCCTGTACCATTTTGTGCTCCATGTTATGCTTGGTACATTGTGTTCCTGGTGTATTTTGCCTGCGAACAAAATTCCACATCCCGGAGCCTCCTTTCATGCCGAATCTCGCTCAACAACTGCATAGCCGGGGAATAGTACAAGCCAGGGCTGATGCAGCCCGGCAGCTGCTCTCGCCTTGCACCCTGTGCCCGCGTCTATGCGGGGTAGACCGCCTAGCCGGAGAAAGAGGAGTGTGCTCCACAGCCGCCTCCGCCTGTATCGCCGGCTATGGTCCGCATTTCGGTGAAGAACAGCCGCTGGTCGGCAAGGCTGGATCGGGCACGATCTTTGTAGCCGGCTGCAACCTTGGCTGCTGTTTTTGTCAGAACGAGGACATCAGTACCAGCACGGAAACGGCCCAGGCCGTGGATGCCCGGGATTTTGCCGCCATCATGCTTGAACTGCAGGCCATGGGCTGCGCCAATATCAATGTGGTCACCCCGAGTCATATTGTGCCGCAGCTGCTGGAGGCGCTGGCCGTGGCGCTTGATGCAGGCCTTGACATTCCCCTGGTCTACAACTGTGGCGGCTACGAAAGTCTGCAAACCCTGAATCTACTTGCAGGCTGTGTGGATATCTATATGCCGGATATGAAGTTCTGGTTACCGGAAACAGCCAAGCGTTATGCCCATGCGCCTGATTATCCGCAACGGATGCGGGAGGCGGTGCTGTGGATGCAGGGCCAGGTAGGAGAACTGGTGCTGGACGATCATGGTTTAGCTCGCTCGGGATTGCTGGTCAGGCACCTGCTCATGCCGGGAATGTATGCAGAAACACAGGAGATTTTACGTTTTATAGCAGAACAGGTATCGCCCGCCACCTATGTCAATATCATGGCGCAGTATCGTCCCTGTGGCCGCAGCGCCGACTTTGCCGAACTGGGGCGCAGTATCAGCAGCGAGGAATATGGGGAAGCCCTTGCCTTTGCCCGCCAAATCGGCCTAAACCGTTTGGATCAGCCAGATATGGATCGTTTTTTGCGCCTGCTTTTCAAGTAACTCTCTTGCTGCAATATCGTCATGGACAAAACCAGTTTTAGGCAACACATTTGTTGCCCGGCACGATTGTGCCGCAGCCGACCACCTGCACCTGCCGATCTTCACCCCCATATTTTTATTCCGCCCATGAAACAGCGAGATCAAGCTGCTTCAAATCCGCCGGCCTGATCCAGTCTCCCAATAAAGCTCTTTGTACCTATGCGACTTGCTCTTCCCACTCTTGTTCTCTTTTGCTACATCATCGTAAGCCTGATCCGGCGGCTGCCCTGCAGGTTGTGGCTGAAGCTCGCAGCCGGCCTTGCCCTCTTTGCCATTGGGCTGAAATACCTGCTCTACGAGAAAATCGGCGGCTCCTTCATCGCTCCGGACTTCCCTCCCCCGGTGCTGGTGACCATGGAGTTTTTCTACAGCGCCATGGTCATCCTCGCCTTCTTGCTGCTCATCAAGGATGCTCTGGCCCTGGTGCTGCTGATTCTCCGCCGGCTGGGCGGTTCCCGGCATCTGCCGTTTTCTCCTGCCCTCCGTGCCGGAGGAATCGTCGGCGCAGCACTTGTGCTCTCTCTGTACGGCACCTGGCAATCCCTGCGGGTGCCTAATGTGCATACCCAGGAAATCTCTTTTCCCAACCTGCCACCGGCCTTGGACGGATTTTCCATTGTTCAGCTTTCAGATTTGCACATTGGCCCCCTGCTCAAGGAAGACCGGCTTAAGGAAGTGGTCCGGAAAACCAATGCACTTGACGCCGATCTGGTCGTTTTGACCGGCGACATGATTGACGGCTCACCGGAATCGCTGCGGAACGACATCGCACCTCTACGGGCCTTGCAGGCAAAATACGGCGTGTACGGTGTTGCCGGCAACCACGAGTATTATTTTGGCATCCAGCGCTGGTTGCAGGCATTTGAAGATTTGGGGATAGATATGCTGGAAAACGAATACCGCTCGCTCTCCGTCCAGGGAGAAACGCTTGTTCTTTCCGGCTTGGCGGATCAGGCTGCACGGCGCTTTGGCGGGGCTGGGCCGGAACACGGCTTTCTGCACACACGGCCTGAGGGGCTGCATGTGCTTCTCCAGCACCGCCCCACCGTTCCTGCGGGTGATATAAAGGTGGATCTTCAGCTTTCAGGCCACACCCATGGCGGTCATCTGTTTTTCCTGAAACGCTTGATTGCTTCGTACAATCACGGTCTTGTCGGCGGACTGTACGACTTTGCAGGGGCAAAGCTCTACGTCAGCCCAGGAGCAGGCCTATGGGCCGGATTTTCCTGCCGTCTCGGCGTGCCTTCGGAAATCACGCACATCATTTTGCGGCAAGAACCAAGTGATTTAAGCGTTCTATCCCAGTAATGTATCTCAGTAATGTCCGGTTAAGGCGTCCCTCTATGTCTACAGGCTTCATGCGCCTGATTGGCAGAATTGAAGTGGTTGCGGTTTTTGAGACATGGGCATAAGCAATGAACCGATTTATTTGTTGTTTCCGGCTTCAATGGCTCCGCAGTCCGGTAATACACTGTGTCGGGTGTTTGTTTGTCAAGCGATGTGTGTTTTCTACCTGCGTTGTACCAGTTGAACCAGTCGGTCAAATCCTTGAAAAGCTTGGAGGTGGGTGGATTTTTTCAATAGACTGTCTTGGCAGCCTGCTCAAATTCCCCCAGGAATACCAGTAGCATTCCAGTTCATGGCTGCAGCAAGCCGTGAATATCGGTAACGTCCTTAAAATTCACGCCAAGCGCGGAAAAATGGGCCTTGCCGCAGTCTACCTTTTTGTTCTCACTCTCCCGCCTTTTGTCACGATCGAGTGTGCTCTTGGTTTCACGAACCAGATAAAGCTTTTCTTCCTCCTCCACTACCACCGCCCAGTCCGGGTGGTAATCTCCAAGTGGCGTTGTCACCTTAAACCAACGGGGCAGTTTGCAGAAAAACTTCACCCGTTCATCGGTATCCAGGCGTTTGGCCACTTCATGCTCTACGCCGGAATCATAAACAATGTAGTTATAGGGTGTGCGGGTGTCCTTACTCCGCACCCGGTACATCCGGGTCAAATACTCCTTAACTTCTGTTTCCTCAAAAAGACGCATTTCGTAGAACTGACCGGCTATCGGTTCATACTTGATGCCGTCTATAATCAGTTCATGCAATGCCCGGTTCATTAACTTGGCCACTTCGGTCATGAAGACCACCGGGTTGGTGCTGAAGTCGGCCAAGCGAGCGGACTTTTCCAGAATTTCCACCAGGGTGCCCCTGGTCAACTCGGTCTCTCTTTGCAGAAAGGCGAGGATGTCCGGCAGCGGCCGCTTATTGGTGATGGTATAGGTGCGGTTAAGGGTAATTTGCCCGCCTTCCAGGCCCGATTCCTTGACATCCAAATCGCGCTTGGTGATCTCAATCCGTACTTTTTTGATTTCCGCCATGGCGCTAATCTTAGCGACTGCCCGCTGTACCAGTTCCGCCGTTTGAAACTCCACCGAATACCGAGTTTTTTGGCTGATCTTATCCCACAATACCTTGAAATCCGGGTTCAACTCCACCCGTTTCATATAGCTGACCTTCTCGCGGTCTTTGTTATTACGTACAAAGTCACGGGGCAGAAAGCGTCTCATCCGGCCAATAACCGCTTCATCCATGCCGGTAAAGGCAGGCGGAAGATTCAGGGAAAAGCCGGGGCATCGGGAGTGAAGAGCTGGGTGAAATCTCCCGCCTGATCTATGATGCCCTGTTCCTGCAGATGACTCCACAGCTTCTGTGACTGTTCGGGCGAAAGAGAGCTTGTGCCCTCAGGATTTAAGAGCGGGACAAAGGCCAAAGGCGTCAACCTGCCAAACTTAAAGCCGCCGCTGGGGTCAATTGCCGCCTCTATGTCTGCTTGCAATCCTCGGGCAAAATTCTCAAAAGACTCATTTGCAATAACGGTCAGCCTGTTTATTTGCTCATCATCGACACGTTGTCCGTCCTGATTGACCGGCAGGCGCAGCCCCCTGCCAATGGTCTGACGGCGCTCCCGGTCAGTACCCATTTCCCGCAAGGTACAAAGCTGAAAGACATTGGGATTGTCCCAGCCTTCCCGCAGGGCGGAATGACTGAAGATGAAACGAAGAGGCTCATCCAAGCGTAACAGCCGTTCCTTTTCGGTCATGATCAAGGCGTAGGTCTCATCATCCTTGACTGTGCGGCCGGAGGTATCCAGCTCCCGGACAACCTTTCCCTTCTTTTTGTCCGAGGAAAAATAGCCTTCATGAACTTCCTCAGCCGCAAAAGGAATCAACCCTTTGTACATGTGCAGGGAGCTGATTTCGTTGTAAAGCTCCTCAAACCAGACAGCGAGTTTTTCCTTTTTACGGCTGCCGTCCTCGTTGTAGCTCCGATAACTCTTCACATGGTCGATAAAAAAGAGCGAAAGCACCTTGATGCCTTTACCCTTCAAACTCCTTTCCTTGGCAAAGTGCTGTTCAATGGTCTGGCGTAGTTGACTCTTCAGTCGTTCATCAGCCATGCCCTCTGATTCCTGGGCCAACTGAACGAGCTTGCCGTTCTGGAACTCAATATATTCGTTGTCCGGTTCTGCGCTGATGGCGGTGACTAGGTAGCCTTCGTAATCAGTTCTGTTGGTCTGCTGCGCCAGATCGGTACCGTGCTTGACCGTGAGTTGTTTTTCACGGGGCCCGTTCGGCGTATTTTCAAAGAGCGTGACCTTCGCCTTCGGGGTCTTTGCTGTTTTCGGCCAGTAGCCCACTGCATCCAGCCGCACCATGGTCTGATTGAAATCCTGGCCGCCGCTTGCATCCACAACCCCAATACGTTTGACGATGCGCATGTCAAAAGCGCGCACCGGGTCGAGTTGATAAAGAAGGTTGTACGGATTGATATGGGTTGCCGAATAACGCAAGGCAAAGAGCGGTTGCAGATTGCCGATAGCCTTCTGTGACTTTGGAGTGGTATCAACACTCTGCGGTTCGTCGATAATCAGAATGGGATGGCAGGCCTGGATAAATTCGATGGGGCGACGGCCCGACATCCTGTCCTGCTCTTGGTGGATGATGTTCAATTTCTTGCGTTCTGCATCGGTCAAATCATTGTAATCGACTGCCTCGCCGGCATCCTTTTGAAAAGCCTGGATGTTGATGACCATTATTTGCACTTCATTGCCCACGGCAAACTGACGCACGCGGCTCAAGTCTTTTGAAGTGTACACGAAATGATCAAAGACAAGGTTGTCGTATAGGGCCTTGAAATGCTCCCGCATTGCCTTGATAGAGCTGGTAACGCCTTCGCGGATGGCTACCGACGGCACAACGATGATAAATTTCTTATAACCGTACTTCTTGTTCAGCTCGAAGATCGTGCGCAGATAAACATAGGTCTTGCCCGTGCCGGTTTCCATCTCCACCGAAAAGTTCGGAAAGCTGTAGTCCCCAACCGCTCCAATGAGCGCCGGAGATTTTGGAATTTGGTTGCGCGCCTGCACCTTATGCAGATTTTTCAACAGCTCATCCGCAGGGAGAAGGGAGCCATTGCACATTCCCAGTTCATTCCACAGGGTAGCGTCCTTCCTGGTGAAATCCTCAATCAGCGCGGCTCCCAAGCTCTCACTACCTGCAAATAAATCGACAACACTTGCTATGGCCTCTTGCTGATATATCAGGTTGGCGTCGTAGTGCAGTTTCATGCCCTCTCTCCATGGCTCAATTCCAGCAGGCGATTGACGGCAGCAAGAACAATTCTGCCGATCAGCAGGATAAAGGGTTCTTTGTTTCCTTCCAGATTGGCTGCTTCCAGCGCCGCGTAGTATGCCAGCCGGTTCTCGGTATCGCCGGGGATATTGGCTATGGGGTAGCCATGTTGCAGGAGGATAAGATTCATTGCCAGCCGGGCAGTCCGGCCATTGCCGTCAATAAAGGGATGAATGGTGACAATCCTTTCGTGCATCTCTGCGGCCAGTTGCACGGGGTGCAGGTTCTCCCGCTGCACGGCATAGAATCGGAAGCATTCCTCCATGAGTATAGGCACCTGCCAGGCCTGAGGAGGAGTATGGCGGCTACCGGCAATCAGCACCGAACTGCTCCGGTAACATCCGGCATTTTCCCGGTCAATGCCGCGCAAAATAAGGCCGTGCAATTGCTTCAAAAGCGATTCGCTCAATGCGGTTTTTGCCCGCACCAGATCGCGCAGCACCAGAACAGCCTCGTAATGATTGATTGCTTCCAGGTGTTCGCGCATGGATTTACCGCCAACGGTAAGGCCCTTGTCAATAACAAGGCCTGTTTCCCGCAAGCTCAGGGTATTGCCTTCAATCCGGTTGCTTTCAAAGGTGTATTCGATATCCAGGGCATGAACCAGGGCGGGGTTGTTGCCGGCGCGCAGGGCATCAAGCCGGGCCTTGGCCGCATCGATTTCCACAAGAAGCATATGCAGGTTGTTCGCACGCATATCCGACTTTGCCCCGTTAAACCGTCTTAAAGAGAATCGGATTGGCCTTTTCCTTACTCATGTTGAGGGCGGCAAAGGTCTGTACCGCGTTGGCTTTGAGCTGGTCGTTGCCGCCGAACGCCGCGTCCAGGCAAATAAAGCGTTTTGGCCCGTATTCAGCCACGGCATGGATAAGTTCGGTGTTTACTTCATTTTCCAGACAGAGAAGCAAGCCGTCTTGGGCCACGGCATAGACCGTCTTGCCCGCCATGGTCAGCGTTTCGATATGTTCACTTGGTTGAAAGCCTTCCTTGATAAGGATTTCATACAATAGATCTTCCGGGCCGGCCTTGGCGTCGATATGGTCGATAAAGAGCTTGAGCTGTTTGACGAGGATTTCCGGGCTAGTATCCGGCGGCAGGGCTTGCCACTGCTTGAAGTTGGATTTGTCGAGTTTCAGAACCTTGAGGCCTCTGTCTTGAGGGGATACGTTGCCAAAGGGCAATTTGCCGCTGTCTTCGGCATCAAGCTTCTTGATGACCCGGCGGATGCGCTCCTTGCCGATGTCGGCGATGGTTCTCAACGGTCCGGTATTTGCTCCGGGAATAGGCTCGGGTAATTGGACTATGATGCAAGAGCGGTTGCCGCCATCTTCGGCGTTTTGGCGAAACACCGCGTCCATGGTTGAACCGCTACCGGCAAAGAAATCGAGGACGATCTCCGGTTCGCCACGTTTTTGTGGGATATCAGTCCCAGTGGTAGAAATGCCATTGCCATAGTCAGCTTCTCGCTCGCACAGCGTGGCAGCACCGATACCCAAATCCCCTTGTTTTGCTGAACCAGCAGAGGTGGCGATTTGAAGGATACGCTGAATCAAACGAGTGGGTTTGGGGGTGTCGAATACCATGTCGGAGTTCGGAAAATCGACAAGGGAAATGAGTTCTTTCTTGGCCTCCTGGGTGTGACCGACTTCGTCATAAGTCCATAAAGTTTGGGGTACCCGCCCGGCCTTAACTTCGGTAAGAAAGCGCTTGATCGCTGGCACATTGTTGCCATCGGAGCCCCACCAAATACGTCCGTCGCTGTTCAATTCTTCTAATCTTATTTTAGAAACTCGCCAGTAGGTACCCGGAGGTGGGCCATCAATAACCCGTCCTGATGGGCAAACCACTGGGTAAGTCCCTGCTCCGTAGTAATTGCGGGCCGACAAGTCGCCTGGCTTCCACGGGCCACGAGGGTCGTCATCGGGATTGGTATAACGAGCTTCCATATCCTCCGTACGTGGCAACAGGTAAGGCATCCAAATCTCGGCATGCTTTGCATATATGAGAATAAAATCATGATCCACTGAAAAGTGACGGGCCGAATTTTTAGGAGAATAAACCTTCTGCCAGATTACCGTAGCAATAAAATTTTCCTCTCCAAAAATCTCATCACATAATTTTCTTAAATTTGATACTTCGTTATCATCAATCGAGATAAAAATTACCCCGTCATCCCGTAGCAAGTTCCGCGCCAAATATAACCTCGGGTACATCATATTCAGCCACTTGGTATGAAAACGTCCCTCATTGGCTGTATTGGTGGAGAATTTCTTGCCCTCAGCATCTGCCAGCCCGGCGTATTGCAAATATGTTGCCAAGCTTTCTGAATAATTGTCCGGGTAAATGAATTCATTGCCGGTGTTGTACGGCGGGTCGATATAGATCATCTTGACCTTGCCGTAATAGCTCTTTTGCAGGAGCTTAAGAACTTCCAGGTTTTCGCCCTCAATAAACAGATTCTCGGTGGTATCGAAATTGACCGACTCTTCCCGGCAGGGCTTCAAGGTGGCGGTGCTGACCGTCTGAATCAGTTTCAACGCTTCTTTCTTGCCGGGCCAGTCCATGCCGTAGCGTTCCCGCCTGTTTTCATAAAGCTCCGTAAAGGTGCCCAGCTCTGCCTTGAGTTTTTCAAAATCAACCGATTCCACCAGATTGCCGTTTGCATCCACACTCTCGCTGAAGACCGTTGGAAAAAGCTGCTTGAGTTGCGCCCGTTTTTCTGCGGCAATATCAAGGGATGTCCCACTTATCTGTTCTGGTTGCTCAGCCATGACGGTATATTCCCTTTACTGTACTGGTCTTGGTGAAATAAATAAAAGACTGCATCAACACGCATGTACATAGCGGTTGCAACGGCATTTCTTGTTGAAAACAAAAAAGCACTCATCATATGGCAGGAGGAAAACCTCGCCGTTATTCATAAAGTACTTGCCTTCTGAAACAGCAGCCTGCACGTTCGCGGACTCTTCAGGATCGTCAAATAGCTTTTCAATAATCTCTTGAGGTAATTCTAAAAGAGATAAATCCCCGCTGCTCAACTCCGTCCGCAAGCACAGTGTTATAGCGAGAATTTCAGCAACCGGATCATCTTTTTCTATGATACTCGCTGCCCGATATAAAGCCTTTGCCGGCAGTGAATAGGTACGGCAGGTGGTGCATTGGAATGTCTGACTGTCCAATATTGAGCTTAAGACGCCCTGGTCGGCGATCCGAGCAAGAAAATCCGAGTACTCTTTTCGGGAAATCGTTGCAAAACCAATACCTTCAAAAAGAGTAGGCGAGTCTGCTTCAACGACATAGATAAAGTATTTTTTCACACGCATCTCCCCGGCAAACCAGACAAGCATTGTTCCGCTCTTGTCGCGTTTTGATTTGTCCGGTGCCGGCACAGTAGGCGAGTTGATAAACACCGTCAACAAAAGATACTTGTAGCGCCGGCGCATATTGCCTGCAGGTGGAAGCTCAAGATGCAGTCCGTCGATCGGTCGACTTCATGGGCATTCATCTGAGCAGTAGAATATACCCCGGTGTACCCCCAGCGGATGAGGGCATCTTTTAAGATTGTCCCGGCAGACCGAAAAAAGCACGGAATTTCCAAACTGTAGGAGATTGGAGGTATCTCCCTTTTGAAAAGGAAGTATATCTCCAAATATGACTCCATGTGCTTCGGTTGCCAACGGATTACTTTGAATTGCATCGAATAAGAAAAACCCGCTAACCGTGATTGGTAGCGGGTCTATGTAAGTTACCAGATGTCTCTGGAATTGGATATGGCGGGGAGCAGGGATTCGAACCCTGGGTGGAGTTGCCCCCACAACGATTTTCGAGACCGTCCCGATCAACCTCTCCGGCACTCCTCCGTGCATTGGGCGGTGCAATAACTTGGCATTTGTACCGTGCCTGCGGGGAAAAATCAAGGATCGCTTGCCCTCTTGACGCCTGCCTCTGCGGCGGCTACAGATGCGTTTTTGATGCCGATCAACCTTGGAGGAAAGCATGGTGAACATGGCGCAAAAGAGCATCGTACGCTGCTTGCATCTACTTGTACTGCTGTTTCTGATAAGCGGTGCCGGCGGCTGCGCCGCGTTATACGGCCTGCGCGAGAGTCCGAAAATTTCGGTGGCCGATATTCAGGTGCAGCAGGCCGGGCTGTTGGAGAATGCCTTTTTGCTGCAACTGCGGGTGATGAATCCTAATGATGTGGCCATTGACCTCAAGGCCATTACCTGCAACCTGACGCTCGACGGCAGGCCTTTTGCCCGCGGCGTGACCGACAGCAACCAGCGCATCGAGGCCTACAGTAGTACCATGGTGCCGGTGAGTGTGTACAGTTCGGCGGTGGATATGGCCGGGGCTTTGGCCCGTTTGCTGCAAGCTGGAGTACGGATGGATGACCCCGCAAAATATGCCCTAGAGGGCACGGTCATTCTGGATGTGCACGGCTTTGAAGTAAAAAAGGACTTTACCAGCAAGGGGGAATTGTCCTGGCAGCGCCTGCGGGAGAGCTTTACGGGCGATTAAAAAAGGGCCCGGCACATGCCAAGCCCTTTCATACGCTCATTGATTTTCAGCAGTCAAGCAGCAATCAGCTACTCAGACGCTTAGACTCTTAAATATTAGGCGTGTTAAAGGTGTCGCAACTCTCGGGGCTGCCCTTTTCATAACCGCGCCGAAACCAATGTACCCGCTGAGCCGAGGTGCCATGGGTAAAGGAATCCGGCGTGATGTATCCGCGCTGCTGGCGTTTCTGCAGACGATCGTCACCGATCTGGCTGGCCGCGTTCAGGGCCTCGTCGATATCGCCGGGTTCAACCAAGTTCTTGGTGCGGTCTGCATTGTGGGCCCAAATGCCGGCAAAACAGTCTGCCTGCAGTTCCAGGCGCACGGAAAGCTGATTGTATTCCGTCTGGGAAACGCGTTGGCGCATGGTCTGCATCTGATCGGTGATGCCGAGAAGGTTCTGCACATGGTGGCCGACTTCATGGGCAATAACATAGGCCTGGGCAAAGTCGCCGGGCGCGTTCATCTTGTTTTTCAGATCTTCGTAAAAGCTCAAATCAATATAGACCTTCTGGTCGGCCGGGCAGTAGAAGGGGCCCATGGCGGCCTGGGCAAAGCCGCAGGCTGATTGCACCGCATCCCGGAAAAGCACCAGTTTCGGCTCCTGATACCGCTTGTTGTTGGCCTGGAAGATACTGTTCCAGTTGTCCTCGGTGTCGGCCAGTACCACGGCCACAAATTCGCGCAACTGCTGTTCCTGGGCGCTTTCCTGCACCGGGCCCCTTTGTTCGGTGGATTGGCCGGATTGCTGCAAGGCCCCGCCGATGTTCATGATCAGGGCCGGATCAATACCAAAATACATACCCACCAAAGCGAGCAGTAAAAGGCCTATGCCCCCGCCCTTGACCGGGCCCGACATGCGGGAGCCGCGCCGGTCTTCCAGGTTGTCGGATCTTCGTTGATTTTGCCAGCGCATATTGTTTCTCCTCGTGCGAAAAATGGGTACAAATGTATCTGCAATACTGTTTCGGAAAGGTACTGTCTGCAGGGGAAAAAAACAATACCTTCCCTGACCCAGTTACACCGGGTTTATGGCTGCGGCAGATTGCCCAGTGTGTCGTAAGTTCTGGTTGTGCATTCGGTTGACAGCAGAGATCAGCGCAGTACAGTGCAGGGTTTGAGTCATGGTGACGGCAAAGACGGTTTTTTCCCAAATGAGGGCGGAAATGATGAGGCAAATATGAGTACGGAAAAACAGTTCCTGCTCAATTCCACAGAGCAGCAGGAGCTTTTGGCCTATGCCAGAACAGCAATCCGCCAGGCCCTGCAAGTACCGGGCGCGATGCAGGAGGGGCCGCTTGCGGATGATCCTGTTTTTCAGGAAAAGCGGGCCGCCTTTGTCACCCTGAAGAAAAGACAGGCCCTGCGCGGCTGCATCGGCTCGCTTGTTGCCGTGGAAAGCCTGGCCGCCAGTGTGCGCCGCAATGCCGTCAATGCTGCCCTGCACGATTCGCGCTTTCCGCCCCTGAGCCTGGAAGAACTGGAAACAGTGCAGATTGAAATTTCCGTCTTGAGCCCGCCGCAAGCGTTGCCATACAGCGACACAAACGACTTGCTCAGGCAGTTGGAGCCGGGCTTGGACGGCCTTATTTTGGAAGGCTCGGGCGGCAGTCGTGCCACCTTTTTGCCCCAGGTATGGAAGCAACTGCCGGCGGCTCCGGATTTTCTCGCAGCGCTCTGCCGCAAGGCAGGCCTGAGCGCTGAGGCCTGGAAAAAGGGCGGTATTTCCTATCAGCGCTACCAGGTGCAAAGTTTTGAGGAAGCGGGAGAAGGCCGGTTATGAGTGAGGCAACAAGTGAATTGGAACTGCCGCCGGAACTGGCCCAAGAGCTGGAGGCCATCTACACGGCCATGGCAAACGGTTATGACACCGTGGCCACGGCCATTGGCCTTACTTGCGACAACTGCCCGGACAACTGCTGCGATTCCTACTTTCTCCACTATACCTATAGCGAATGGGCCTACCTCCGGCAGGGCTTGAAGGAGCTTGACCCGACCAGTTTGGAAGCGATCCGCCGCCGTGCCCAAGAGTATGTCGAAGCAAGCAGGTCGGCCCTGGCTGAAGGCAGACGACCGCAGATTATGTGCCCGCTCAATGAGGCGGGCCGGTGCAGGCTGTATCGGCATCGTCTGATAATCTGCCGCAGCCACGGCGTACCGGCTACACTCACCAGCCCAAATGGAAGCAGGCAGCGTTTTCCCGGCTGTTTTCGTTGTCAGGAGATGGTGCAAGAGCGCTACCCCAAGACAGAAATGGCCCCGGCCATGGAAAGAACCGAACTGTTTCGACGACTGGTGCTGGTGGAGCAGCGGCTTTTGGGAGCAGGACGGCCGCACTACGCCAAGATACGGCTGACGATTGCCGATATGATTGTACAAGGGCCGCCCAAGCAGCATAGTTGATAGTGTGTGGATACATAAATGGAAATCTTGAACGGGAAGAATATGGAGCAGTTGCTGCAGGATACCGAAAAAAAACTGCTGGCCGGCGGTGGGATCGACCGCGAGACCGCCCTTGCCCTTGCCAAGGGTGAAGACAAGCAGGGCCTGTACCGGTTAGCCGATACCATTCGGCGGCATTTCATGGGCAGCGAGTTTGACCTCTGCTCGATCATCAATGCCAAGAGCGGCAACTGCAGTGAAAATTGCCGCTTCTGCGCCCAGTCGGCCCGCCACCATACCGGCATCGAGTCCTACACCATTATTGCTGAAGACGAGGCCCTGGCCATTGCCGAGGATAACGACCGCCATGGGGTCAGGCGGCTTTCCCTGGTCACCAGCGGCCGCAGCCTCAGCGCCAAGACCGTGGCCGAACTGGACAATTTGTATGCAAAAATGACCGCAAAAACCGGGCTGCTCTTCTGCGCCTCAGCCGGGCTTTTAGATGAAAAGAGCGTCAGCGCCCTGCGTCAGGCAGGTGTGGGCCGCTACCACTGCAACCTCGAAGCCAGCCGCAACTACTTTCCGCAGGTCTGCACCACCCACACCTGGGAGGAAAAGGTGGAGACCCTGCGCCTGGCTAGGGAACACGGCATGAGCCTCTGTTCCGGCGGCATCATCGGTATGGACGAGAGCCTGGAAGACCGCATCGATCTGGCCCTGCAACTGCGCGAGTTGGGGGTGAAATCCATTCCGGTCAATATCCTTACCCCGATTGAAGGCACACCGCTTGAGGTGCTGACCCCGCTCAGCCTGGATGAGGTGCTGACCGCAGTGGCGCTCTTCAGGCTGATTAACCCGGATGCGATCATCCGCATGGCCGGCGGCCGCCAACAACTCGGGCCGGAGCAGTACCGCTGCTTCAGTTCAGGGGCGAACGGGGCCATTGTCGGCAACTATCTGACCACGGATGGTTCCGGCATTGAGCAGGACTTGGCCCGGATCAGGGCGCTTGGATATACCTTTGCGCGGGAGCCGCTCCATGCCTGAGCCCACTGCCCCCAGCCGTGATCAGACCGCCCTTGATTTTGACCGCGACCACCTCTGGCATCCCTACACCTCCATGACCAAACCGCTGCCGGTGTATCCGGTGGTTTCGGCCCAGGGTGTGCGCATCCGCCTGGCCGATGGTCGTGAACTGATAGACGGCATGTCCTCCTGGTGGTGCGCCATCCACGGCTATAACCATCCGGCCCTGAATAAGGCCCTGCAGGAACAGGCCAAAGATATGGCCCATGTGATGTTCGGCGGCCTCACCCATGGCCCGGCCATAGAATTGGGGCGCAGGTTGGTGCGCATGACGCCGGAGCCGCTCAAACATGTTTTTTTCAGTGATTCCGGTTCGGTAAGTGTGGAAGTGGCGCTCAAGATGGCCCTGCAGTACTGGCAGATGGCGGGCAAGCCCGCAAAGCACCGGCTGCTCACCATCAGGGGCGGCTACCACGGCGATACCTTCCATGCCATGTCGGTCTGCGACCCGGTCACCGGCATGCACAGCCTCTTTGCCGCCTCCCTGCCGCAGCAGTTGTTCGCGCCCAGGCCTGAATCCCGCTTTGACGGCGAGTGGAATCCAAAAGACCTTGCCGGCATGGAGGCACTCCTGGCCCAGCACCACGAAGAAATCGCCGCTGTCATCGTGGAGCCCATAGTTCAGGGCGCGGGCGGGATGTGGTTCTACCATGCCGAATATCTGCACGGTCTTCATGCGCTCTGCAAAGAGTACGGTGTTCTCCTTATTTTTGATGAGATCGCCACCGGCTTCGGCCGCACCGGCCGTCTCTTTGCGGCAGAACATGCCGATGTCTGCCCGGATATTATGTGTGTGGGCAAGGGCCTGACCGGCGGCTACATGACCCTGGCCGCCACCCTGACCACCACGGATGTTGCCGTTATGCTCTCCAGCGGCAACCCCGGCGTGTTCATGCACGGCCCCACCTTCATGGCCAATCCTTTGGCCTGCCGGGTGGGCTGCGCCGCCCTTGATGAGTTGGAGCGCTGCGGCTGGCAGGAGCGCGTGCGCACCATCGAGGCCCAGTTGCGGCGCGAGTTGGAACCGGCCCGTAACCGGCCCGGTGTACGCGATGTGCGCGTTTTAGGGACAATCGGCGTTGTTGAAATGGAAGGGCCGGTAGACATGGCCGCCCTGCAGCGCTTCTTTGTGGCCGAAGGCGTGTGGGTTCGCCCTTTTAACCGCCTTATCTATGTGATGCCGCCCTATATCATTGCAGCAGGTGATCTTTCCCGGCTCACCGCCGCCCTGCTTGAAGCCGCAGAGCTGAGCGCCAAGGGCTGAGTACCAAAAGCTCGGCCATCTTCCGTTTTAAGCTGCTCGTTCCCCTGCATGCGTAATCCTCCCCCGCGCATGCAGGAGTTCCCGTGTCTGTTCTCCCCTGATCATCCCTGTTTTTCCGCTGCCGGCACACTTGCCTGACCGGCACTCCTGTGCGCCCTGCAATTGTTTTGTTCCTTTGCGCGCAGGTTGCCGCTATAGTGTTTCCGCTTTTCCTGTTTTTCACTTTATTCCTACAGGTATGTCATGACGAATCGCGATCGCGTCAATAGATTGGTGTTATTGTTCCTGGTCTTTTCGGTTTCCCTGCTCTTCCTCTACATGATCCGCCAGTACCTGATGGCGCTCTTCATGGCGGCCCTGTTTTCGGCCCTGCTCACCCCGGCCTACCGTAAACTGTGCCTGCGCCTCGGCGGCAGGGAGGTCATGGCCTCGATCATCATGATCGTGGCGGTCTTTGTCCTCATTTTGGTGCCATTGAGCATTTTAATCGGCATTGTTGTCGGCCAGGCCGTAAGTGTGAGCCAATCGGTCACGCCCTGGATCCAGGAGTTTGCCAACCAGCCCTCGGCGTTGAACCAGTACCTGGAGAAAATACCCTTTTACGAGTACCTGGTGCCCTACCGCGCCATGATCATCGAAAAACTGGGACAGGCAGTGGGAAATATCTCGACCTTCCTCATCAACAGTCTTTCGTCAGTCACCAAGATGACTTTGAATGCCCTGATCGGCATTGTCATCATGTTCTACTCCATGTTTTTTCTCCTCATGTCCGGTGAGATTTTACTTCGTAAAATCCTGTACTTCCTGCCCCTGCGCGACGAGGACGAACAACTCCTTTTGGACCGCTTCACCTCGGTGACCGTGGCCACCCTCAAGGGCACCATGATTATCGGCATTATCCAGGGCACCATCTGCGGCGTGGCCTTTGCCTTGGCAGGCATTCAGGGGGCGGTGTTCTGGGGCACGGTCATGGCGGTTTTATCCTTTATTCCCGCCTTCGGCACCTCGATTGCCTGGGTACCGGCAATGCTTATTTTGCTGGTGCAGGGCAACTATTTCGGTGGGCTTCTTTTACTGGCGATCTGCGGCGGCATTGCCGGCAATATCGATAACCTGCTGCGGCCGCGCCTAGTGGGCAAAGATACCCAGATGCACGATCTCTTCGTGCTCTTCAGCACCCTGGGCGGCATCAGCATGTTCGGCATTCTGGGCATTATCGTGGGGCCGATTATCGCGGCCCTGTTCATCACCTTGTGGGAATTGTACGGCAAGGCCTTTCGCGCCTACCTGCCCGGAGTTGGGCCTCTCAGACACGTTTCCGCTGAAGCGGTGGAAGAGATCGATGCAGCCAACAAGGCTGCAGCCGGCATTCTGGAGAAGGAAGACGGGCTTGAGGAAAAGGTGGTGCAGGAACAGGTAGACAAGCAGGAGCAAAGCGGAGAGGAAGGGGCCGGCCCCCGGCAAACAGGCTGAGAACGGTGCTTTGCCGGGCCAAGGTCGTCCTGAAATGGATCAAGCAGCTTGAGGAGACGAAATATGAGCGAAGAGGTACGGATTAAAAATACGGGCCTGCGCGGTGTGACCGTGGCCGATTCGGCCGTAAGCTTTATTGACGGCGAAAAGGGCATCCTCATCTACCGGGGCTACCGCGTAGAAGACCTGGCAGAGCGTTCCAACTTTCTTGAAACCGTGTACCTGCTTCTGTTCGGTGCGCTGCCAAACGAGGAGCAACTGGCCCGATTCAGCGACAGGCTGCGGGCCAGGAGGGCCCTGCCGCCCTTTGTGCTGGAGAGCATGCAGCGCTATCCGAAAACAGCCCAGCCCATGGATGTGCTGCAGGCAACGGTGCCGCTTCTGGCCATGGCAGATACCAATCCGCGTGCGGAAGACCGCGACAGCGTGGTGGAACGTGCTGTTGGTCTGATTGCCCAGCTGCCCTGCGTGGTGGCTGCATGGCACCGCATCCGCAGCGGGCAGGAGGTGATCGCGCCGGATGATACGCTTGGCCATGCCGAAAATTTTCTCTGGATGCTGCACGGAGTAAAGCCCGAGGCGCAGATGGCCGGAGACCTGGATGTGTGCCTGGTCTTACACGCAGACCACACTTTCAATGCCTCCACCTTTGCGGCCCGCGAGGTGGTATCCACCAGAGCGAGCATCTATGCAGGTGTTACCGCGGCCTTGGGCGCGCTTTCGGGCGGCCTGCATGGCGGAGCCAATACCAGAGTGATGGAGATGCTGCTGCAACTTGCCGAGGAAAAAAACATCAAGGCCTGGGTGGAAAACCGCATCGACCAGGGCAAGGTGATTATGGGCATGGGGCATGCGGTCTATAAAACCGGTGATCCAAGGGCCGCGTATCTGCGTAAAATGGGCCGGCGGCTGGATGAGAGCACCGGCTCCAACTGGGCCGCCCTGGCAAGCGAGATCGAGCAGGCGGCGCTTGCGCGCTTTAAGGCTGAGGGCAAAACCACGATCCAGGTCAATGTAGATTTCTGCAGCGCCCCGGTCTATTACATGATGGGCATTCCCATTGACCTGATGACCACCATCTTTGCCATCTCGCGCGTTGCCGGCTGGTGCGCCCATGTGATCGAGGAAAAATTTGCCGATGCCCAGGGCAAACCCGCGCTCTACCGGCCGGAGGCCCAGTATGTGGGCGAATACTGCGGCCTGATGGGGTGCTCCTATACACCCATGGAGGGCCGGAGTAACTGATCACGGGGTAAATATACTGAAATTTTTGAATAAAATCTGTGCTATATTTGCATAGCGATTTCTAACTAACTGATTTTATTGATTCCAGGTTTTCACTGGTATTTTTTGATCTGAAGGATTTTCAGTAATTTTAAATAGATACAAAGTAGACACCCCGTGATCGGTTACGGGCCGGAAGAAGGAATAAGATCGGCAATTGTAATTCCGCCTCAGCGGCGGAATTTGTGCCGGTGTTGATCTTGTTATTGCTGTTTCCAGCCGCTGCCTTGTTGGCTGGCGGGTCAAACATGCCATGAAAACAGAACTGGTTTTGAATGCCCTGGATCAGATCCTGTGTGCTCGGCGGTAGAGCCGGGATTTGATCCATCAGAGCGACAAAGACAGCCAATATTTTTCCATCTGCTACAGTGAGCGTCCGGCCGAGGCCGATATCAGGGCCTCAACCGGAACGACCGGTGAGGTCTATGATAACGTCTGGGTCGAATTGATAATCGGGTTTAAGATCGAGGTATTCAGCGTGGAGACCTTTGTGCAGTGGAGTATGCCACGCTGACTTGGTGGATGGATTGGTTCAACAATCGCCGCTTAACCGCCGCTTGTTAGCGACCATAGGAAATATTGCTCCCATGGAAAAAGAACGAGTGTATCATCGACTGGAGAGCTCAGGCTGTCCTGCCTGAATCAAACTAAATCAAACTAAAACCGCCTCCCAAAAACTCGGGCGGTTCAGGCAGCCTGAAGTCGAAAACAACAAACAAATCGATTCATTGCTTATTGTACCACTCAGGCCCTCTCGCAATACCGGACCAGTTCAAAAACCGCAGTAAAACGCTTGCCCTGCGCAGCATCATCGCATTGCCGCCCCGGTGCACCCCCTTCCACTTGTATATCACAGGCCAAATAAGTATAAGAGGCATTTGGTTTTGTCTTCTCATGAACATTTTTATGCGCCAAGGAGTGTCGCATGGCCGAAGTTCGCGTTCGTTTTCCACCCAGCCCCACGGGCTACCTGCATATCGGCGGGGCCAGAACCGCCCTGTACAATTGGCTTTTTGCCAGGCAACACCAGGGCAAGATGGTGCTGCGCATTGAAGATACCGATGAGGAGCGCTCCACCCAGGCTTCTATAGACGGCATTATCGACGGCCTGAACTGGCTTGGCCTGGATTGGGACGAAGGCCCCTACTTCCAGACCGACCACGCAGCCGATCACCTTGCCGCAGCAGGACGCCTTTTGACAGCAGGACGCGCCTACAAATGCTTTTGCACCAAAGAAGAGCTGGAGCAGAAGCGCGAGCGCGCCCTGGCGGAAAAACGCGACCCCGGCTACGACGGCACCTGCCGGGATTTAAGCGCGCAAGAGCTTGCCGAGCGCGAAAAAGCGGGCCTGTCCTCTGTCATCCGCTTCAAGGTGCCCAAACGCAGCGGCCAGTTTTTCTATGACGATGAGGTGCTGGGCCGCATCGAGCGCGCCTATAGCGAGGTGGAAGATTTCGTTATTGTGCGCTCCAACGGCAAGCCCCTGTACCTGCTCTCAAACGTGGTGGACGACATCCGTGACCGCATAACCCACATCATCCGCGGCCAGGATCACATGACCAACACCACCAGGCAGGTATTGCTCTACGAGGCCCTGGAAGCGCCCTTGCCGATTTTTGCCCATATCCCGCTTACCCTGGATATCCAAAAACGCAAAATCTCCAAGCGCAGCCATGGCGAGGTGGTGGCCGTGCAGTTCTACGAGGAACGCGGTTTTCTCCCCTGGGCACTGTGCAACTTCCTTGCCCTTTTGGGCTGGAACCCCGGCACTGAGCAGGAGTATTTCTCGCGCGAGGAACTCACCAAGGTTTTTTCGCTTGATCGCATCAACCGGGCCAACTCGGTGTTCAACTTCAAGCCGGGCGATGACAAGTTCTTCACCGATCCCAAGTTGATCGCCATGAACGAGCACTACCTGCGCAACCTGGAGCCGGAAGAACTGGGCAACCTGGTCCAACCGGTGCTGGCCCAGGCCGGGCTGTGGCAGGACGACTATGCAGGCGATCGTCGCGACTGGTATCTGAACACCCTGGTGCTGATCCGCGACCGCTTCCATACCTTGGCGGATTTTGCCGAAGCAGGCAGAGCCTATTTTTCAGACGACTACAGCATCGACCCGAAACCGCTGGCCAAAAACATCCTCAAACAGCCGGAACTCAAGCAGTGGCTGCCGCAACTGGCCGCCCGCTTTGCCGCGCTCTCTGACTTCAACCTTGAAAGCACGGAAACCACCTGCCGCGCCATGGCGGATGAACTCGACATCAAACCCGGCATCCTTATCAACGCCATGCGCACCGCGCTCACCGGACAGTTGGCCGGGCCATCCATGTTTGACATCCTGGTTACCCTGGGGCAGGATACGGTGGTGCGCCGCCTCTCCCGGGTGGATCACCTCTATGCTTCCTGAATCTTGGACCTGAAACCAGCCATGACCCAAGCCGAGCACACTAGCGACAAGCCCCTAGATTTTATCCGGCAGATCATCAGTGAGGATCTGCAAAGCGGCAAACACAGCAGCATCGTCACCCGCTTTCCACCGGAGCCCAACGGTTATCTCCATATCGGCCACGCCAAGTCCATCTGTTTGAATTTCGGTGTGGCCGGCGAATACGGCGGCCAATGCCACCTGCGCTTTGACGACACCAACCCGGACAAGGAGTCAAGCGAGTATGTGGAGGCCATCAAGGCCGATGTCCGCTGGCTCGGCTTTGACTGGGGTGAGCACCTGCACTATGCCTCCGACTATTTTGACCAGCTCCACGAATTTGCCGTCAGCCTCATCAAAATGGGCAAGGCCTACGTCTGCCACCTCAACAACGAGGAGATGCGCGAGTACCGCGGCACCCTCACCGAGCCGGGCCGCGAGAGCCCGTACCGCAACCGCAGTGTCGAGGAAAATCTGGCCCTTTTTAGCGACATGAAAAGCGGGACCCTGCCCGAAGGCGCCTGTGTGCTGCGCGCCAAGATCGACATGGCTGCGCCCAACATCATCATGCGCGATCCGGTGCTGTACCGCATCCTCCACAGCCACCATCATCGCAGCGGCGACACCTGGTGCATCTACCCGATGTACGACTTCACCCACTGCCTTTCCGACATGCTGGAGGAGATCACCCACTCGTTGTGCACACTTGAGTTTGAAAACAACCGCGCCCTCTACGACTGGGTGCTGGAGGCCCTGCAGACCCCGAACCATCCCCGCCAGATCGAGTTTGCCCGCCTCAACCTCAACTACACCATCACCAGCAAGCGCAAGCTGCTGCAACTGGTGGAGGAAAATCATGTTTCGGGCTGGGATGACCCGCGCATGCCCACCATTTCCGGTCTGCGCCGCCGGGGCTACACACCGCTTTCCATCCGCAACTTCTGCGCCGGTATCGGTGTGGGCAAACGCGATTCCCTTATCGACATGGGGGTGCTGGAAAACGCCATTCGTGAAGACTTGAACCAGCATGCGGCCAGGGTTTTCGGCGTGCTGGAGCCGCTCAAGGTGGTGATCACCAACTATCCTGAAGGTAAGGAAGAAGAACTCGTAGCCCAAAACCATCCGCAGAACCCGGACATGGGCGAGCGGATGCTGCCCTTCTCGCGCGAGCTCTTTATCGAGCGGACCGATTTCATGGAAAACGCACCCAAAAAATTCTTTCGCCTGAGCATTGGCCGCGAGGTGCGACTGCGCTACGCCTACCTGATTACCTGCCAAGAAGCGATCAAGGATGAAAACGGCGAGGTGGTGGAACTGCGCTGCACCTATGATCCGGCAAGCCGTGGCGGTAATGCCCCGGATGGCCGCAAGGTCAGGGGCACCATCCACTGGGTGGAGGCGACCCATGCGGTGCCTGCAGAGCTGCGCCTCTATGACCGGCTCTTCACCGTGGAAGCCCCGGATGGCGATAAGGAGCGCAGTTTCATGGAGTTTATCAATCCAGACTCGCTGCAGAAGCTCGAAAACTGCCTGCTGGAGCCAAGCCTGGCCCAGGCCCAGGCGGATGACCGCTTCCAGTTTGAACGCCAGGGCTACTTCTGCCTTGACCAAGACAGCGATCCGGCAGGAAAACTGGTCTTCAACCGTATTGTTTCCCTGCGCGACAGTTGGGAAAAGATCAACCCGCAGTAAAAAGAGCAAAGAGCGAACAGGACAGTTATGGCAGTGATGAGCCTTCGCCGCATGGCGATCAACCAGAGCGGCACCATTGCCGCAGTCAAAGTGGGCGGCGAACTGGGCCGTCGTATCCGGGAAATGGGACTTGTGCCCGGCACGGAAATCACCATCAAGCAGCGCGCACCGCTGAATGACCCGGTGGCGTTGCGCGTTTTGGGCGGCACCCTGACTCTGCGCAACAACGAGGCAGACTATATCGAGGTTGAGGTAGAAGAGTAATTCCTGTTGCAGTTCAAGAGGCCTGTGCAAATACGGAGCAGGCGGCTTCGCAGTGTTCTTCGCACTTTTTGCTCCCTGCCCAGCTCACAAAGTGTGTGGCTTGGCCACGCCTATTCCTGCATCAGGTTTGCATCCTGCTAAAAGATGCTTATTATGGCACTGCCTTGAACAATAACAGAACAATCTGTTCCCATCTTTTGAAGGAGTCAAACAATGAGCACCAAAAAAATTGCAGTATTGATCGGCAGCCTGCGCAAAGATTCGTTTAATCGGAAACTGGCTCATTTTCTGGTACAGTCGGCACCTGCCCCGTTGCAACTGGAGATAGTTGAAATCGGCGATCTACCCATGTACAACGAAGACCTTGAAACCGCCAATGCGCCTGCTTCGTGGACGGAAATCAGAAAAAAAATCGCCGCCTGCGACGGTCTCCTCTTTCTGACCCCGGAGTACAACCGCTCCGTACCCGCTGCACTGAAAAACGTCCTGGATGTTGGTTCCCGTCCCTGGGGCCAAAATGTGTGGAATGGTAAACCTGCCGCAGTCATTTCATTGTCTTTGGGGGCCCTGGGCGGCTTTGGCGCCAACCATCATCTGCGCCAGTCCCTTACCTGTCTCAATGTGCCGGTGCTGCAGCAGCCCGAGGCATATATCGGCAACGCACCGTCATTTTTTGATGACAAAGGCAACTTTGTCAAGGAAGACACCAAGGAATTCCTCACCTCCTTCATGCAGGCCTTTGCCGCCTGGGTAGACAAATTCAGCGCGAACTGATTCCTCTGCCGTACCATCCTGCTCCAATCGTGCTGGTTGAGCAGGGTTTCCAAAAATGAAAAGCCGGGAAGGCATATGCCCTCCCGGCTTTTTTTGTTCCATCAGCCTAAAACTGCAAAACCCTCAAATTTTAGAGAGCATCACTGGCAATACTGGGCAGCAGCCTTGGTAACCACATCCTCAGCTCCTGCAAAATCCAGCCGGTCTTCCCCATTGCCGCCTTGGTCAACCATCTTGCCGCCTACAAAGTATTTTTGATAGTAAACAATTACCGGCATGGTGTACTGGTTCGCCGCGCAGAAGATTTGCAGATCAGCCTTCAACGACCTGTGCCCGGCATCGGTTGAGTGCTCAAAATTCATCACCCCGTCTTTGATACTGACCACGGCTTGCTTGCCTGCACCATCAATGCTCACCTTGGCCGGAGAAATAAAAAGCATCTCCTGATTGCCTGAAAATACATCCAGCTTCTCAAGCCAGTATTCGCTGTTATCCGCCGGCACGCTTTCACCTTCTGCCAGAAAGGCAACAGCAGCCTCACCCACAAACAAAGCCCTGGTTTCATCCGAGCCCTGTAACTGTAGGCTCTGACCAGCCTTATTCCAGTTTGCCGCCCCCTTACTCTCGAAAAAGCCGTCTGCCTCTTCCTGATAGTTTTCCGTCAGGCTGTACTGTACGCCGTTCTTCGTATCGCGCAGTTCAAGCCAGGTGTCGATGCCCGGGCAACTGGCGCAGGGCACGGTGCCATGATAAAAGCCCGGCCAGTCCACGCTGTCCTTACTGCTGTGCCCATCAGGAATCGTTGCGGCTTGCTGGGGAGCCTGAGCAGTCGCAGCTGGTGTGGTAGGCGTGGTAATTGCTATATCCAAGCTGTATGCTTCCTTCTGGGTCTTGCGGGCCAGGGCGCGGGGCATCAACACCCGCACGGTGTACAGACCATCTGCGCTCAAGGTGACCGGCTCACCATCGTTGAGCAGCGTTTCCATAGGCCCCTGCAACATGATGTCTGCCTTGGTGGAACTACTTTTCACGCTTAAAAGTTGGCCCTTTTTCGCCCTGAGCAGGTAGTCGCAGTAACCGTAACCGCTTATTTGACCCTTTACCTGGGCAGAGCTTGCCCCCTTTTTAAACATGACCTCTTCGCGGCATTCACCTGCCGTGGCAGCAAGCGGTACACAACAAAGAGCCGCAAAAAAGATACCGGCGGGAACAACAGTGGATTTCATTGCACTACACTCCTTTTTAATAGGATATGACGGTCCAGCCTTTACAGCTGAACCCTGGTTACGCCTGATACGCGCAGACTTCAGGCGGATACTACAATCTGACTTGTTTGTATTTCCCAGAAGGTTACTGCACTGTGCGATTATTGCCTGGCACAATCCATGTACATGATGACTCTGGCCAGACCTGCTGATAAGTTTGCGCCTCCTTATTCGCTAATCGGCGTAATGCGGAAGCCGTAAACCGAATCGATCCGTTCAAGTTGTTGCGACAGGCGTGATGAACTCGAACGGTCGATACTGCGCAGCACCATACTGTACCGGCGCTCGTGGCCCTTTTCATCCAGTCGGTAGCCGGTATGCGCAACCTGAAAGTTACAATCTGCCAGCACCTTCCTGAGGGACTGTTCGGTAAACTCATCGCTGCGTTCACCGCGTACATCAAAGTTGTAGTAAGCCTCGGATGGCAGCCGGACCTCAATCCAGCGCAACAGTGACAGCACCGCAAGGGTAATGAGCACAGAGACAACAAGCGGAAAATAAAAGCCGATGCCTGCCAAGATGCCGATTGCCGCCGTAATCCAGATGGAAGCCGAGGTGGTGAGACCGCGCACGGTCGGCCCTTCCTTCATGATCACCCCAGCGCCGAGAAAACCAATGCCAGTCATGATGCCCTGGGCCATTCTGGTGGGGTCAAGCCGGATGAGTTCCACGCTGGCGCGCACCCAGTGCGATTCGTACACAGTAACCAGCATCAGCAAACTTGAGGTGACACAGACCAGGGCATGGGTGCGCACACCGGCGGGGCGGCCACGATAGGTGCGCTCAAAGCCGATGGCAATGCCGGCCAAGAGCGCCACCAGAAGCCGCGCAAACATGGCAACATCATCTGGCCTCACACGAATGACATCCTCAATAAAACCACACAGTTCCATAAAGTCTTATCTTTTCAAAACACACTTGCGGCCAGGCGAGTCTGCTCCCACTGAAAAAACTCGCGCCGGGAAAGCTCATAAAATAACGGCACCATACAGTAGTAGTCATGCGGCCTTTTCGCTAGTATTAAGCGAAAAACGTTCACTGCCGGCCTGGCCGATTTTCTCTTGTGAAATGCACCACATAAATACGACAACAACCGTCGATAACAGAGGCGGCAATAAACCCGCTCATTGGCATCAACCGGGGAAAAGAGATATTGAAAACGAATAGCAGATGTAAGATAACAAACCGTACGCTCACGAACTCCTGCGCCGCATCTCTTGGGACCGCTCCTGGTATAATAACTGAGGTGCGAAGTCAACTTGTAACTATTCCAACTCGTAACTATTACATGTGAGGCTCTGCGAGGAACCTTGAATTCTAAATGAACGCGCTTCTGGTAACGGAATATATCGGCATTGCTTCGGCCGCGCTGAGCGGCTTTCTCTTTGGCGTTAAGAAGGGATGCGACTGGCTCGGCATCTTCATCGCCGCGCTTCTAACCGCGCTTGGCGGCGGCATCCTGCGTGACATGCTGGTGGGGCGACCGGTCTACTCCTTTACCCACTACATGCCGGTTTCTATTGTCCTGGTCATGTTCGTGCTGGCCATTGTTTTAAAGCTCCATACCCGCCGGGAGAAACTGGAAAGCACCTTCCTCTTCATCACAACCGATGCCATCGATGTGGTGAGCTTTTCCATTGTCGGCGCCATGATTGCCCTGCAGTTTGACTACAACATCTACGGCGTCATTCTTCTCGCCTTCTGCAATGGCGTGGGCGGCGGCATTCTCAGGGATGTGCTCCTCAACGAGGTGCCCTGGTTTTTCAGAACCGGCCTCTACGGCACCATCAGCATGGGGGTTGGTCTGATCTATTTCTTCATGGCCTTGGCCGGGCTGAGCAACATCATCTGGATCATGATCCTGTTCACCCTGGGTGTGGCCTTCCGCCTGGTGGCCTACTACCGGCAGTGGCATTTACCCAAGTTGGAATAGTTGCCGTACGAGAACAAGGCGCAGCCGTATCGCCTGTTGCCTGTCAGTGCCTTTGACCTGTATGTGATATCATAACGACGCAACACTAGCCCTTGCCTCTACCCACTCTTTTTGTCATAGTGCAGGCACGAGTGAAGAACGATACTAAAAGGAGATAGCTATGGAACTACAGCAAGCCATTTTGAAAAGGCGTGCGGTGAGAAGATTCACTGAAGACGTGGTGACAAACGAGGAACTGGAGCAACTCTTTGAGGCAGTGCGCTGGTCGCCATCCTGGTCCAACAGCCAGGTGTGGGAATTTGTGGTCGCGCGGGATAAGGAATTAATTCAGCAACTGACCGCAACCTACCAGATGCCCAAGGGCCTCAACCCGGCCACCAAGTGTTCGCAGGCGGCCTCGGCCCTCATCGTACTCTGCGCCAAGACCGGGGTTTCCGGCTGTTATGAAGGGAAGGAAAGCACCAAACACACCAACTGGTACATGTTTGATCTAGGCATTGCCACCCAGACCCTGTGCCTCAAGGCCCACGAGATGGGGTTGGGCACGGTGGTAGTCGGCCTTTTCGATCATGATGCCTGCAACAAACTGATTGCCCTGCCGGAAGGCTATGAATCGGTGGCCATCATTCCCATTGGCCGCCCTGCAGTGGGGGCAAAAAGTGGGCCTGCCCGCAAGGCGGTGGCCGACATGGTGCACTTGGATCGTTTCGGCCGGAAATTGTTTTAATTCAAGAACAAAGTAAACTGCCGCCTTCCTCCACAAAAGAGTCCAACCCTGAGGAGGAAGGCGGCTACCCAATCAGTACAAACCGTTCTCTCTAGCGTTCCACGACCGTGGCAATGCCCATGCCGCCGCCGATGCACAGGGTGGCCAGGCCTGTTTTTGCATCCCGTTTGACCATTTCGTGCAGCAAAGACACCAAAATGCGTGCGCCGGATGCACCAATCGGGTGGCCCAGGGCGATGGCCCCGCCATTGACATTGACCTTGTCCATGTTGAAGCCAAGATCCTTGGCAACCGCCACGCTCTGTGAGGCAAAGGCCTCGTTGGCCTCGATCAGGTCAATCTCCTCCAGCTTCTTGCCTGCTTTGGCCAGGGCCTTGGGCGAGGCAGCCGCAGGACCGATGCCCATGATCTCGGGCTTCACACCGGCAGAGGCATAGCCGATCAGTTTGGCCATGGGCTGAATGCCCAGCTCCTTTGCCTTTTCAGCCGACATAACTATGACCACGGCTGCACCGTCGTTGATGCCCGAGGCATTGGCCGCAGTCACCATACCGTCGCCCTTGAAGGCGGGCCGCAGTTTGCCGACCTTTTCCAGGGTGGTGTCGGGGGTCAAGTGCTCGTCGGTGTCGAAGACCACGGGATCGCCCTTGCGCTGCGGGATGCTCACCGGCACGATCTCATCCTTGAAGCGGCCGGCAGCAATCGCGGCCTGGGCCTTGTTCTGGGAAGCCACTGCAAACTGGTCCTGCTCTTCCCGGGTCAGATTCCACTGGCTGCAGATGTTCTCGGCGGTGATGCCCATGTGCGTGTTGCCGACTGCACAAAACAGGCCGTCGTGGACCATCATGTCGATAACACTGTTCTTGGCGGCATTCATCCGGTAGCCGAAGCGGGCCTGGGGCAGGGCATAGGCAGTGGCGCTCATGTTCTCCATGCCGCCCGCGACAATGATATCCGCATCGCCGCACTGCACGGCCTGCGCCGCCATGACCACCGCCTTCATACCGCTGCCGCAGACCTTGTTGATAGTCACTGCCGGCGTCTCATCGGGAAGGCCAGCCTTGAGCGCAGCCTGACGGGCAGGGTTCTGCCCCAAAGCACCGGTGAGCACACAGCCAAGGATTACCTCATCCACCATTTCCGGCTGAATACCAGCCCGTTTCAGGGCATCTTTGATGACAAAGGCTCCCAGTTCCACCGCTGGAACGCCTTTCAAAGAACCGCCGAATTTACCGACTGCGGTACGGCAAGCGCCAACAAGGACAATTTCACGCATGGTGAACACCTCTTGTATTTGAAAATGATGGATATGCCGGTGGAAGACGACCGGCCCCAAGAAGCAGCCCAAAACGGCCGGCTGCAATAAACGAAATCGGAAAATATCATACTTGCACAGGCGCGGCGAAACCAGGTGCGCCGGCAAGACCCTGCTCAGGAAATTGTCGTACTATGCCACTATGAATAGCCTTTGTGAAGGGTTTCTCGGCATAAAATTGCCGACCCCGTAAAAAGGAGAGATCTACTTTTTCTACAGCGACAAGGCGCGCTTCTTCTGGGGCTTGTCCAGATAGTCTATGCCTGAGGCCTCCAGTTCTTTCAGCTTTTGCTCGATCCGGGCGCACATGGTTTTCAACACCTTGATGCGGGCAAAATACTTGTTGTCGGCCTCCACCAGTGTCCAGGGGGCCTCAGAGGTGCTGGTGCGATCCACCATATCGCAGACCGCCTGCACGTAGTCCTCCCATTTTTCTCGGTTGCGCCAGTCTTCCTCGGTGATCTTGAAGCGTTTGAAACTGGTTTTTTCCCGCTCTTCAAAGCGCCGGAGTTGCTCCTCTTCGGAAATGGCCAGCCAGTACTTGACCACCAAAAGGTTGTGGCGCTCCATCTGGCCCTCGAAGTCGTTGATTTCGCTGTAGGCCCGCATCCAGTCGGCAGGCGAGCAATAACCCTCCACCCGTTCCACCAGGACCCGGCCATACCAGGAACGGTCAAAGATGCACATGCGGCCCTTACGCGGCAGGTGTCGCCAAAAACGCCACAAGTAAGGCTGGGCCCGTTCTTCTTCCGTGGGCGCGGCAATGGGAATGACCTGATACGAGCGCGCATCAATGGCCCTGGTAATGCGGCGGATGGCCCCACCCTTGCCTGCAGCGTCGTTGCCTTCAAAGACCGCGATCACCGACATGTATTTGAACTTAGGATGGCGCATGAGCAGGCCCAGCTTCGTTTGATACTTCTCCAGTTTTTTCCTGAACTCCGCCTTCTCCAGGCTCTGGCCCATGTTCAGGGTCTTGAGCAGATGCAGGCAGTCAAGTGAGGGCATGAGCGGCGGCGGGGGTGCCTTTACTGTCTGGGCTGCGTCGTGTTGCAAGCGGCCCCGGATAGCCCTGAGCACGATATTGGCCACAGTCAGGTTGCGGTAGTTGTCGTCCTCGCCCTCAATAACCATCCAGGGGGCCTCGGCAGTGCTGGTCTGGCGGATCACGGTCTCGTGCACGGCGCGAAAGCTGTCGTAGGCCTTATAGCGTTTCCAGTCCCGTGCGGTGACTTTCCAGCGGGTGGCCGGGTTTTTCTCCAGGGCCTTCAGCCGCTTTTTCTGCTGCTCTTTCGAGAGGTGCAACCAGAGCTTGATGAGCAGGGCTCCCTCATCCACCAGCATCTTTTCCAGACGTCTGGCCCGGGCCAGACTCTGATCCAGATCGGCATCCTCGGTAATGCCGTTGACCCGGTTCAAGATCGGCCAGGTGTACCAGGAACCGAAAAAGACTCCGATCTTGCCCTTGGGCGGCAGGGAGCGCCAAAAGCGCCACATCATGGGCCGATCCAGCTCTTCATCAGAGGGCTCGCCCATACCGTGGGTTTCGATATGGCGCGGATCCATCCACTCGTTGAGCAGGTTTACGGTTGCGCCCCGGCCGGAGCCGTCAAGACCGCCCACGATGATGATCACCGGAAATTCAGCCCCTTGTCGCAGCTCATCCTGGGCCTCCAAAAGAGCAACCCGCAGCGCTGGTATTTCTTTTTCGTACTGGGATTTTTTTATTTTGTGACCCAATTCAGCAGATTCAAACATGGTTGCCCTCCCTGGTGGCCTTGCTGCACGAACTAAAGGTGCGCCGGATGCAGAAGAAATTCATTCTCTCTGTAATCGTATTCCAGTTCCAGATCAAAGAAATGTATCAAGGAGGCGAAGAAAATGCGACGCAGGTGTACATGTAAGGTACTCTGAGGAGGATTTTTTGAGGCCGATGCAGATAGAGCTTTGATATCGAACTGGAATTACCGGTCTTGACGGTGGTGGAAAAGACCAAGCACCGCTGCGGGCAAAATTTTCCTGGGGATTGGGCGAATGTTCTTTGTATCTGCACAAAATTACAAGGAATGATCGTTATAACAACAACACCAAGGGGAATGCGGCACGGATAAAAAAATCCGGCCAGGCATGAGCCTGACCGGAAGAAAATCCCATCCAAGTGAGATAAAGGACGAACTGGACTGCTGAATGAAAATCAGCCGAGATTCTTGGCGGCAAAATCCCAGTTCAGGAGTTTGTCGATAACCGCGTTGGCATAATCCGGGCGGCGATTTTGATAATCCAGATAGTAGGCATGCTCCCAGACATCGATGGTGAGAAGCGGCTTCAAACCAGAGGTCAAAGGCACTTCCGCATTACCGGTTTTAACGATTTTCAAGGCATCGCCATCGCTAACCAGCCAGGCCCAGCCGCTGCCGAACTGGGTAGTGGCGGCATTGGCAAACTCCTTCTTAAACTCATCAAAGCTCTTGAAGGCCGCCTCAATCTTCTTTTTCAGCTCTGCGGGCGGCTCGCCCCCACCGCCTTTTTTCAAGCTGTTCCAGTAAAAGGTATGGTTCCACACCTGGGCCGCGTTGTTGAAAATGCCGGCCTTGTCCTCTTTGCCGGCAGTGGCCTTGATGATCTCTTCCAGGGATTTACCGGCAAGCTCGGTGCCTTCAATGAGTTTATTGAGATTATCCACATAGGCCTTGTGGTGCTTGCCATGATGAAAGCCAAGGGTTTTCGCCGAAATAACGGGTTCAAGCGCATCTTCGGGGAAAGGCAGTTCGGGCAGGGTAAAGGTCGAAGAATTCTTTTCCATGACTGTTTCCTCCTACTTGTGAGTGGTGTACATCAGATCTCAACAGAACAAAGCAAGCCTAACAGCTGGGTAAGATGCGAACAATACGAAGTATACCCTATTTCCTGCAGCCCAAGAGACGCTCTACTCGCTCGCGGATGCCCTCCGGCCCCAGGCCTTGGTGGGTTACCTGCTCGCCCAGACCGCCCGCACCCTCCTTCCAGGAGCCCATGAAACCGTACTTGGGACTGTAGCCCCGTTCCAAAAGCCAGGTGCCCAGACGGCTGCCCAGCCCGGTTTTCGCATTCTGAGATTCCACCACCAGCACCGCCGGGCCGGCACCCAGGCGGGCCAGCATGTTTTCATCCACCACATTGAGTACCGGCTTATTGACCAGGCCAAGGGAGATGCCGGCCGCCTTCAACTCTTCCACCGCGTGCAGGGCTCGGTAGAGCATTTCACCGTAGGAAACGATATAGCCGTCTTTACCTTCGCGGATGAGTTCGTCCTGGTCGGGTTTGAAGCGGTAGCCCTCGCCGAAAAAGTGCTTGCCCTCTTCATTCAAGATAAAAGGGGTGGCTGAACGGGTGGAGTAGACAAAGCGCAGGCCCGGATTCCAGAAGATGGATTCCAAAATGGCGCGCAGTTGCAGGGCGTCGGCCGGGAAGTACAGGCGGGTGCTGTCGCCTTCTGCCAAGCCGTTGTCGGCAAAGAAGTTGTTGATACCGAAATGGCAGGTGTTGTCCGCCATTTCATCCACGCCGGAGTGGGAAAAATGGGCAAGCACATTGGCCTTGTTGAGCCTGGCCATGGTGATTTCCGAGATGACCATCTCCTGAAAGGCGGCAAAGGTGCCGAAAATGCCCTGGCGGCCCGGCTCGCTGCCGAAACCTGCGGCCACCGAGAAGTTGTTGCGCTCCATGATGCCGCCGTGCACGTAGAGTTCGGGCATGGCCTTGCGGATATGGTGCAGGCCGCAGGAGCCTTCAAGATCCGAATCCACCACCAATACCTTTTTCGTCGGATCCTGTATCTCTTTGAGCAAATCCACCACGATCTTGCCGAATTCGTCCCGGTTTTTGGCGCTCTCGCTCGTGCTGCCCAGGTAGTTTTTTTTCTCGCTCTTGGCCGGTTTCTGCTGCAACCGTTCCACCGCCGCTGCATGGCCCTGCTTTTTCAGATAGTCCACTGCCAAATCCACGGCAATGACGTCATGGCCCTTGGGCGAGCCCTCAATACCCGCCACGCCCGGCGCCATCGGCCGCTTGATGACCAGGGCCACCGGGCCGGGTGTGACCAGCGCCTGCTGGATATAGGCGTACAAGCTGTTGAACTCTTCGCCGTCACAGACAAAAGTGGTCAGGCCATGACCGGCCAGGGTGCGCTCCAGATCAAAGCCGCGCATGTATTCATCCGGATGGCCGGCAATGGTGACGTTGTTGTCATCAAGCAAGAGCTTCACATTGAGGCCGCGGGCCACGGCATAGCGGGCCGCCTCGGCATCGTCGCCCTCCTGCTGGGAACCGTCGCTGCCGAAGAGGAAGACGTTTTTGTCCGGATTGGCCTCGGCCACGCCGTTGACATAGCTCCACAGGTGGCCCAGGCGGCCTGAGCTGAAAAAGATACCTGATTCCTCGTGCCGTTCCGGATGGCCGTAGAGACCGTGGCCGTATTCGCGGTAATGCAAGAGCGATTCCACCGGCGCATGACCATTTACTACCGCCATGACATACTGCATGGCCACCCTGTGGCCGGCCTCGTCAAAGAGCACCGGATAGCAGTTCTCCATGCCCTTGATAAAGGCGTCTGCAATCAGGGTTTCAGGGATGATGTCATAGGCCCCGCCGGTATGTCCGCCCAGCCCCTTGGTGTTGGCAAGGGCCGTGAAAAACACCAGGCTGTCTCGCACCAGACGGATGTTGTAGCGCAGATCATCGTGCTTTCCTGCGGCCAGGGTAGTTTCCTTGGTGGTAAAACGAAGCGGACGGAAGGTGGAAAGGTCAATCGGAAATGACATGATTATCCTCAGGGCATGAATGCAGGAAAAAGCGCCAAAGGCGCACCACGGCTCTGCACACAAGTACCAGATAGGGCGCAGCCAGTGCAAGGATGAATCCCCTTGCTGGAAGAGGCCGGCTCGCTTCCCGGATGTACTTGTTCAACATGCTGCCAACTGCGCGCCACACGGTTTCTTTTCTGTATTCCTGCTTGATTTTTTCCCGGCAAGCACCCATAGTGCGAAAACATGTACTTTAGCACCTTAGGCGCTGTTTTTCTTCCACCTGTAGCAACAATACCTGTATTGCATCACTTGTCTGCACAAGGAACCGTCATGGCCATTAAAATAACAGCCATGGCCTTGCCTTTTAAGCTGTCTGGTCGTGCAGCAGCGCCATCCGTTTCATAGTTTCATCTTATCAATCTGGAGTCATTCTACATGGAGAAAGAAGAACCGCCCTCACCGCAGGAACCTGCGCTTGAGGACGATGCCGGCGGTAAATCCCTGATGGACAAGGTTCGCGACATGTTCGGTTTGCGCGGCGGGCCCGACACCACTGAAGAACTGGAACAGGAAATTCAGGAACTGCTGGAGGAGGGTGAGGAGCAGGGCCTGATCAGCGTGCACGAAGAAAAGCTCATCACCTCCATTTTCAACTTCCGCGAAACCCGCACCTCCGAAATCATGACGCCTTCGGCAGAAATCGTTGCCGCCGAACGTAACACGCCCATTGCCGAACTCATCCGCCTGATCACGGAAGAAGGCTACACCCGCATTCCTATCTATAAAGACACCCTGGATCATATTTTGGGCGTACTGCACGCCAAGGATCTGCTCAGAGTTTGCGGTTGCAGCGTTGATGGCCCCAAAGATATCGAAACCCTGATCAAGCCGCTGCCCTTCATCCCCGAATCCAAGCCCATTACCGAATTGCTGCGTGAATTCCAGACCAACAAGAACCACATGGCCATTGTTGCCGACGAGTTCGGCGGGGTGCGCGGTTTGATCACCCTTGAAGACGTGATCGAGGAAATCGTCGGCGACATTGACGATGAATACGATAACGACGAAAGCGAGTTGAAGGTGGTGGACGACAACACCATCATCGTGGATGCCAAGGTGGATGTGGAAGAGGTGGAACAGCATTTTGGCCTGGATATGCCTGAAGGGCCGTATGAATCTGTTGGCGGCCTCCTTATTCTCCGCCTGGGCAAGGTGCCGGAAACCGGCGCAACTCTGGAGGAAGGCCAACTGACCTTCCAGGTCTTAAACGCCGATGCGCGCCGGGTGAAATCGGTGCGGATCAGCAGGACATAAACCATGCACATGCAGCAGCAAGCAGCAGGCACGGTTCTTCCCGGCGTAGCGATCTGGTCTGCCGCGAAAAAAGCGGGGGCAGCGGCCGCACTCGCCCTCCTGGCCGCCCTGATGCTCAACCTGGGCATGCCGGGCATCGGTGAATACAGCGGCTGGTGGCCGCTTCTGTGCATCTGCCTGAGCCCGCTCTTGCTGATTGCGCTGAACTTGCCCCTCCGCCCGCTACAGGCGGCAGGGGCCGGTTTTCTCTTTGGCCTTGCCGCCTACAGCGGCCAGCTCTACTGGATTGTGATCGTGCTGGGCCGCTACGGCGGTTTGCCGCTGTGGCTGAGCGTGCCGGCCCTCCTGCTCCTGGCCACTTATATGGCGCTCTACAGTGCTCTCTTCTGTCTGCTCCTTTCTTGGCTGCGACAAGGTGTGGAAGAGCGTACCAACCCCGGCTATCTGGGCTTCATCCATATCTGGGCTCCGCCTCTCATCTGGACAGGTCTCGATGCCTTGCGTGGGCTGCTCTTTACCGGCTTTCCCTGGATGGATCTCGGCTATGGCCTCTTCCGCGAGCCGCAGCTGCTTTTGCCGGCAGACCTGGGCGGCCACCATCTGCTCAGCTTCTGCCTAGTGCTGATCAACGCGGTTTTTGCCCTTGCTCTCAGTGCGCTCTCGCTGCGCCGGCCTCTGTGGAAAGCCGTCCTGCCCGCCTTGGCTGCAGCCTGTTCCCTGCTGATCGGGCTTTCGGTGTATTCGCTGCTGCGCTCGGTTGAAACTAAAGAAGAAATCGCGGCCGCGCCCAAAGTGCTTATCGGGGTGGTGCAGGGCAATATCGAGCAGGATCTGAAATGGTCGGAGGCAATGAAGCAGGCCACGGTAGAGCGTTATTTGCGCCTTTCGGCAGGCCTTGCCGCTGAAGGTGCGGCGCTGGTGGTCTGGCCGGAGACAGCCCTGCCCTTTTATCCGCAGGATGACCCGCTCGCAGGCAGGGTGGCTGCCTTTGCCGGAGCCGAAACAGGTACCAGGGTGCTCACCGGCGCGCCTTTTTACCGGATTGAAGATACCGAAAAGGGCAAGCTTATCCACAACTTTAACGGCGCGCTCATCCTGGGTACGCAGGGCAAGGTGGACGGCGTGTACAGCAAGCAGCACCTGGTACCCTTTGGTGAATATATCCCGCTGAAAGACCTGCTCTTTTTCCTGAAACCGCTGGCGGCCGGCATCGGCGACTTTTCGGTGGGCCGGAACAAGGGACCGCTCTTCAGCGACAGGCTCAGGGCGGGGGTGCTCATCTGCTACGAATCCATCTTTCCGGTTATTGCCCGTGATACCACGGCGCTGGAGGCCAATATGCTGGTGAACATCACCAACGACGCCTGGTACGGCCACTCCAGCGCACCGGTGCAGTCCCTGGCCATGGCGGTACTGCGCGCGGTAGAAAACAGGCGCGCCCTGGTGCGCTCCGCCAATACCGGCATCAGCGGTTTTGTCGACCCGTTGGGCCGTATCAGCGGGGAAACGGCCATTTTCACCGAGGCAGCAGCGGCAGAAAGCATTCCCCTTCTGCAATCAAAAACCGTGTTCACCCGGGTGGGCCATTACTTCGGTCTCTTCTGCGCCCTGCTCATCCTGCCCCTGCTGGTGGCAGGGCTATTGCGCAGTCCCGGCAGAGACACAAAAGCGCCTCTTAGCGGAGCACGGTCCGCGAAAAAAGCAGGCCGTCCTTGAAGTCTTGACCTGGTTCTGTTTATTATATCGGTTTCCCTTGTTTCGTATTGGTTCCATTGGCGCCACATCTTCTTCATACTACGAGGTCTACCATGGCAGATATCACTGAATCCGCAGAATCCAAACAGCTCCTCGCCGACCTCAAGGCCCGCATGCTGGCGCTGAAGGAGCATCTTTGACTTGGATAACAAGCGGGAACAGATAGAACTGCTGGAACGCCAGACCCTAAGCCCCGGCTTCTGGGACAACCAGGACCAGGCCAAGGAGGTGCAGCGGCAACTGGGCCGGCTCCAGTCGCTGGTCGGCATCTGGGAAAAGAACTATGTCGACCTGGAAGATGCGGATCTGCTCCTTGACATGGCGATCGAGGAGCACGACGAAGACAGCTTTCAGGATGTGGCGGCAAGCCTTGGCGGACTGCAGGAACGCATCGACATGGTTGAGCTGCAGTGCATGTTCACCGGCGAACACGATGCCAATAACGCCATCCTCAGCATCCATGCGGGCGCTGGCGGTACCGAGGCGCAGGACTGGGTGGGCATCCTCACGCGCATGTATCTGCGCTGGGCCGAGGCCAGAGACTTCAAGACCGATATCCTTGACCTTCTGCCCGGAGATGAGGCCGGCACCAAGAGCGTGACCATGCTCATCAAGGGCAAGGACGCCTATGGCCTGCTCCGCTCCGAGATCGGCATCCACCGGCTGGTGCGCATTTCGCCCTTTGACTCCAGCGGCAGGCGGCACACCTCCTTTGCCTCGGTGATGGTCATGCCCGAGCTGGACGACAGCGTCCACATCGAGATCAACGATAAGGATCTGCGCATAGACACCTACCGCTCAAGCGGTGCGGGCGGCCAGCACGTCAACAAGACCGACTCGGCCATCCGCATCACCCACTTCCCCACCGGCATCGTGGTGCAGTGCCAGAACGAGCGTTCCCAGCACAGCAACAAGGACATGGCCATGAAGATGCTCATGGCCCGCTTGTATGAACTGGAACGCGAGCAGCAGCAACGGGCCCAGGAGAATCTGCAAGGCGATAAAAAAGATATTGCCTGGGGCAGCCAGATCCGCTCCTATGTGCTCCAGCCCTACCGCTTGATCAAGGATCACCGCACCGGCATTGAGGAAGGCAATGTGGATGCAGTGCTCGACGGCAGGCTCGACGGCTTTATCCGGGCCTATCTGCTCTGGCAAAAATAAATAAGGAGAAAGGTCATGGCCAGGACGGTGCGCGCCATGCAGGAGGAACGGGAACAGCTCAGCCTGTCGCCCCATGCCTGCTTCAGCAACCGCTCCCGCGGGCGGCTGCACCCCGAAGAAGACGAGTGCGTGCTGCGTACCGGCTTTCAGCGCGACCGTGACCGCATCATCCACAGCAAGACCTTCCGGCGGCTCAAACACAAGACCCAGGTCTTCCTGGCCCCTGCGGGCGATCATTACCGCACCCGCCTGACCCATGTGCTGGAGGTGTCGCAGATTGCCCGCACCATGGCGGTTTGCCTACGTTTGAACGAATACCTGACCGAGGCTATTGCGCTCGGCCACGATCTCGGCCACACCCCCTTCGGCCATGCCGGGGAATACAGCTTAAACCTTTTGCACCCAAGGGGTTTCAAGCACTATGTCCAGAGCCTGCGTATTGTCGATTTCCTGGAAAACGACGGCAAGGGTCTGAACCTGAGCTGGGAGGTGCGCAACGGCATCGTCAAGCATTCCAAGGGCTACGGCGAAATCCTGCCGGATGACTCGCCGGAACTGGCCGCCACCCTGGAAGGTCAGTTGGTGCGGGTGGCCGATATCATGGCCTACGTCAACCACGACATGGATGACGCCATCCGCGCGGGTATGATTGCCCCGCTGGATCTGCCCGCGCATCTCAGGCGCGTCTTGGGCGAGCGTTCCTCCCAGCGCATCAATGCCATGGTACGCGATCTGGTCAGCACCACTTTAGCCGGGGATGACGGCAAGCTGCACCTGAGCAGCGGCATGAACGAAACCATTACCGAACTGCGCAGCTTTCTCTACGAAAACGTCTACCGCAACTACCGGGTACACAACGAGTTCGTCAAGGCGCAGCGCATTATCCGGGAGTTGTACGCCTATTTTCTGGAACACGAACTGCCCGAAGGCGACCTGCACACAGGCTGCGCCGAGCTGGCAGCGCCGGCAAACGCAGACGAAGAACGCGAACGCCACCGCCGGGTCTGTGATTTCATTGCCGGCATGACCGACCGTTACGCCATCACCCTGTACTCGCAGCTCTTCATGCCCCGGCCCTGGAGCGTGCTTTAATAGAAGGACCAACAGGATGCTCCGGCGCAACCGCTGTTTTTTTCTCTTTCCTTAACCCCAGCATTATCGGCTTATTTGAATGGACGCATCCGTACAGCAATCTGAAAACCCAGGCGGTCTTGGTAAAACCTACGAATTCAGTGCAGTGGAAGAGCGCTGGCTTGCCGAATGGCTGGACGACCAGGCCTTTGCCGCTGCCATGGAGGCAGGCAGAGAGGCCTTTGCCATCGTCATCCCGCCGCCCAATGTCACCGGTGTGCTCCACATAGGCCATGCCCTCAACAATACCCTGCAAGATATCCTGGTGCGCTACCACCGCATGCGGGGCGACAATACCCTGTGGGTGCCGGGTACCGACCATGCCGGTATCGCCACCCAGAACGTGGTGGAGCGGCAACTGGCCGCTGAAGGCAAGAACCGCCACGATGTCGGCCGCGAGGCCTTTATTGAACGGGTCTGGCAGTGGCGGGCGGAAAAGGGCGGCACCATCATCAACCAGCTCAAACGGCTGGGCGCCTCCTGCGACTGGGAGCGTGAACGCTTTACCATGGATGAGGGCCTGTCCCGGGCGGTGCGCGAGGTCTTTGTCCGTCTCTATAACGAAGGGCTGATCTACAAGGGTCACTACATCATCAACTGGTGCCCGCGCTGCCACACCGCCCTGGCCGATGACGAGGTGGAGCACGAAGATCGTGACGACCTCCTCTACCATATCCGCTACCCGGTAATTGGGGGCACAGGCGAGGTGGTGGTGGCCACCACCCGGCCCGAAACCATGCTGGGCGACACCGCCGTGGCCGTGCATCCGGAGGATGAGCGTTACAGCCATCTGCACGGGGCCATGATTGAGCTGCCGCTGAGCGGTCGCAGCATTCCGCTCATCTGCGACAGCTATGTGGAGCGCGAGTTCGGTACCGGCGCGCTCAAGGTCACGCCCGCGCATGACCGCAACGACTATGAAATGGGTCTGCGCCACGATCTGCCCCAGCTCAAGGTGCTGGACGACAGCGGCATCATGAATGAAAATGCCGGGCCCTATGCCGGACAGGACCAATCTTCCTGCCGCCGCCAGATCGTTGCCGATCTGAAGGCCCAGGGTTTTTTGATCAAGGAAGAGCCCTACCGCCACGCGGTCGGCTGCTGCTACCGTTGCCACACGGTGATCGATCCCAATGTGTCGGAGCAGTGGTTCGTGTCCGTGCGGCCCCTGGCCGACAAGGCAGTGGCTGCGGTGCAGGAAGGCCGCATCAAAATCTACCCCGATACCTGGTACAAGACCTTCTACAACTGGATGGACAACATCCGCGACTGGTGCATCTCCCGCCAGATCTGGTGGGGCCACCGCATCCCGGCCTGGACCTGCCGCGCCTGCAGCAAGCTCATCGTGGCCGTGGACGATCCGGATATCTGCCCCTTCTGCGGCAGCAGCAGTCTTGTCCAGGAAGAAGACGTGCTCGACACCTGGTTCAGCTCGGCCCTGTGGCCCTTCTCCACCCTGGGCTGGCCGGAAAAGACCGAAGAACTCGCCACCTTCTACCCCACCTCGGTGCTCATCACCAGCTTTGACATCCTCTTTTTCTGGGTGGCGCGCATGATGATGATGGGCCTGCACTTCATGGACGAAGTCCCTTTTAAAGACGTGTACCTGCACGCCCTGGTGCGCGACAAGTTCGGCAAGAAGATGTCGAAATCAACCGGTAATGTCATCGATCCGCTGGATATGATCGCCCAGTACGGCACCGATGCCCTGCGCTTCACCCTGACTGCCTTTGCCGCCCAGGGCCGGGAAATCCGCCTGGATGAGGAGCGGGTGGACGGCTACCGCCGCTTCATCAACAAGCTGTGGAATGCGGCCCGTTTTGCGGAAATGCACCTGAGCCAAGACAAGGACATCAAGCCGCTCACCTTCGGTGAGCGGCCCCAGGGCCTGGCCCACCGCTGGATTTTGAGCCGCGCCAATGCCACCATCCGCGAGGTGCGCGCAGCCCTTGACCACTACAACTTCAACGAGGCCGCCTCCAGCTCCTACCAGTTTGTCTGGCACTATTTCTGCGACTGGTATCTGGAGTGGATCAAGCCGGATCTCTTCAGTAAGGATGCGGCCGTGCAGAACGAAGCCCGCGCCACGCTTTTAACCGTATTTGAAAAGACGCTTGCGCTCCTGCACCCCATCATCCCCTTTGTCACCGAGGAGATCTGGAGCCATCTGCCGGGCGAGCGCGGCCTGCTCATGCTGACCCCCTTCCCCGAGGCGAAAACCGCCTGGGAAGACACACAGGCCGAGGAGGAAACGGCGCTCTTGATGGAGGTAATCTCCGGCCTGCGCACCATCCGCACCGAGGCGGAACTGCACCCAGGCGCGCAGATCAAGGCGAGCATCATCTGCGCAAATGCCGACAAACGTGCCCTCATCAAGCGTCATCAGGCCGATATCATGGCCCTGACCAGGGCGAGTGAGCTTGACATTGCCGAAACCGGCGAGGTGCCCAATGACGCCGGCCATGCCCTGGTGCAGGATGTGGAACTGGTGGTGCCGCTCAAGGGTTTGATCGACGTGGCGGCTGAGCTGGATAAACTGACCAGGGAGCGGGGCAAGCTGGAACAGGAACTGGCCCGCATCCAGGCCAAGCTCGGCAACGAACAGTTCACCGGCAAGGCCCCTGCGGCGGTAGTGGCCAAGGAGCGCGAAAAGGCCCAGGAACTGGAGGCAAGACTCGCAAAAAATCAAGAATCCATCCAACGCATGCAGGCCCTGAGCTGATATGGACACCTTTTTACTCGACCCCATACTCCGCCGTTTCCTCGCGGAAGACCTGGAACACGGCGACATCACCACTGACGCCATCTTTTCGGCGGAGGACCGCGCCGACGCCTCCTTTATCGCCCGGCACGGCATGGTGGTTGCCGGAATGAAGAGCATTGCCGACCGTGTTTTTGCCCTTTTGGACAGCGAGGTGCGCTGTAGCGAGGCCGTGGCCGACGGCACCAGGGTCGAGAGCGGTGCTGTGCTGCTCAAGATCAGCGGGCCGACCCGTTCCATGCTGCGGGGTGAGCGCGTGGCCCTGAACCTGGTGCAGCGGCTCTGCGGCATCGCCACCCGTACCCGGGCCTTTGTTGAACTGGTGCGGGATCTGCCGGTGGTTATCGCCGATACCCGCAAGACCACGCCGGGACTGCGTTTACTGGAAAAATATGCGGTGCGTGCAGGCGGCGGCCACAACCACCGCTACAGCTTAAGCGACGGCGTACTCATCAAAGACAACCACATCGCGGCCTGCGGCTCCATTACCGAGGCGGTGCGGCGGGTGCGCAGCCGGGTGCCGCACACCATAAATATCGAGGTGGAAACCACCAATATGGCCGAGGTGGAGGAGTGCCTGCGGCTCAAGGTAGGGCTCATCATGCTGGACAACATGTCGCCCGAGCTGATGCAGGGGGCCGTGGCCCTCATCGATGGCCGGGCCCTGGTGGAGGCCTCGGGCGGGGTCAATCTGGACAATGTGCGCGCCATTGCCGAAAGCGGGGTGGACATCATTTCCATCGGCGGCCTCACCCATTCAGCCCCGGCCTGCGACATCGGCATGGACTGGGACGAAGAACCGGCCCACTCCTGAGTGCCTGCGGCCGATCTCCTGAACGATGAAGAAACGGCTCTTTATTGCCCTGGACCCGCCTGAGAAGACCAGGGAAGAACTGGTCACCCTCTGCCGGGGTCTGCCCGACTGCCGCTGGACGCCTCCTGAGCAGTTGCACCTGACCCTGTGCTTTATCGGCGAGGCCGATGGCACAAGCTTCCTTGATATCCGCGAGGCCCTGCAGGAGATACGCGCCGAACCCTTCAGCCTGAGGCTTGAAGGACTTGGCCTTTTCCCGCCCCGGCGCGCGCCCAGGGTCTTGTGGGCCGGGGTTCAGGCCAATGCGGCCCTGATGCAGTTGGAGCGAAAAGTGGTCAACTGCGTGCGCCGCTGCGGACTTACCTTGGAAAAACGCAAGTTTTCGCCCCACATTACCCTGGCGCGGCTGCAGGATGGGGCTCTGCCGAGGCTTGAGCGCTATCTCGGTGCGCATGCGCTCTTCAGTGCCGCACCCTTTGTGGTGGACCACTTTATCCTCTACTCCAGTGTCCTTGGCCGGGCCGGCGCTACCCACCTGGCGGAAGCCGATTATGCCCTGCAGGTTCCAGAGAACGCGGAATAAAAAAAGCGGTCAGCGCATATATGCACTGACCGCTGAAAGTCCTGGAGGCGACGAGCGGAATTGAACCGCTGAATAATGGTTTTGCAGACCACTGCCTTACCGCTTGGCTACGTCGCCGATGTAATAGCCACGAATCATAATCCAAAGAACCCAGCTTGACAAGAAGAATCAACACCAATGCCTAGTTCCATCACAGCTCTGCTGCAAGACCATGAAAAGAGCCTGAACATCCTGCAAGAGCGGATCGGCTACCGATTCCAAACCGTGACCCTGCTCTTGCGGGCCCTCATCCACAGCTCCTTTGCCTTTGAAAACCCCTATGCCAGCCGGCACAATGAGACCCTGGAATTTCTGGGCGACTCGGTCTTGGATCTGACCCTGGGCTTCATCCTCATTCAGCGCTTTCCCGAACTGCGCGAGGGCAAGCTCACCCGCATCCGCGCGGCCCTAGTCAATGAAAGCGGCCTTGCCGGCATGGCACGGGAGATCAATCTGGGGGAACATCTCCTTTTAGGCAAGGGTGAAGAAAGTTCGGGCGGCCGCGACAAGGCCTCCATCCTTTCCTGCGCCTATGAGGCGCTCTTGGGCGCGATCCACCTGGATGGCGGCTATGACCAGGCCCTTGACTTTGTCCAGCGCAGCTTTGCCCGCCACCTGGATACGGAGCAGGAGCGGCTTTTGCAGAGTGATCCCAAAAGTGCGCTGCAAGAACTACTGCAGGAGCGTCACAACGAAGGCCCAGCCTACATCATCTGCGCCGAGGATGGGCCGGCCCATGCCCGCCTGTTCACGGTGTGCGCGAGCTTCCACGGTGAAGAACTGGGCCGCGGCCAGGCAGGGAGCAAGAAGGAGGCGGAGCAACTGGCCGCCCAGGAGGCGCTGCTGCACCTGCTCGGGCAGGAGAGCGGCACTCACAGCACGAGTAGCGACGGCGGCAACTGAAATACCCGCCTGAGATATCGTATGCCCGCCATTATTCCGCTCTTTATCCCGCATGAGGGCTGCCCCCATGTCTGCACGTTCTGTGACCAGCGCCACACCCGCCCGGGTCTTGCCTCCATTACACCGCAGCAGGTAGCGACCGAAATAGAGGAGTGGCTGGCCAGGCTTGGGTCGAAGCGACGAGAGCAGGTTGAAATCGCTTTTTACGGCGGCAGCTTCACCGCCCTTGCCGGGGAACGTCAGCGCGAACTGCTGGAAGCGGTGCAGCCCTTTCTTGCCGCAGGCCAGGTGCAGAGCATCCGCCTTTCCACCCGGCCGGATTGCATAGAAAAAGATCCCTTGCATCTTCTTAAAAGCTACGGTGTGCGCCTGATCGAACTTGGGGTGCAGTCCTGCGACGATACTGTCTTGAGCCGAGCCGGACGCGGCCACAGCCATCAGGACAGCCTGCACGCCTCCGGCCTTATCCGTGCCGCCGGGCTCAAACTGGGCTGGCAACTGATGCCCGGCCTGCCGGGCGAAGGCTTTGCCGGCATCCGCCGCATGGTCGCCGCCTGCCTGAAGGAGCGGCCTGATTGCATCCGCATCTATCCGCTGGTGGTACTCAGGGGCAGCAGACTCGCCCAGGACTGGCGGCGCGGCAACTACCGGCCGCTCTCGCTCAACAAGGCGGTGCTCTACTGCGCCTATTTGAAAGAGCGCTTTGAAGCCCATGGCCTGGCAGTCATCCGCATGGGCCTGCAAGCCGGCCCGGAACTGGAGCAGAACATCCTAGCCGGGCCCTATCATCCTGCCTTCGGCGAACAGGTCGCAGCCAGGCTCATGTTCAACAAGACCCGCAAGCTCCTGAGCCGCTACCGTGGGCCCGAGCCCTGCACCCTGCGCATTGCCGCAGGCGATGTCTCCATTTTCACAGGCCTGCGGCGCGCCAACATTAAGCGCCTGGAGACCCTTGGCCTGCGCTCCCGTTTCACCCTGGTTCCAGACCCGAACCTGCCCCGGCAGAGCCTGCGGCTGGAAGTTTAGCCCTATCCTTTTTACCACGCATCATGCTCAGTATTACCAATCTTTCCCTGCAGTACAGCGGCAAATACCTGTTTCGCGATATTTCCGCCCAGATCCACAGCGGCGACCGCGTCGGCCTGGCAGGCGTTAACGGCGCGGGCAAATCCACCCTCTTGCGCATCATGTGCGGGGACTTGGAAAGCGAACCCGGCGTGATCAACCGGGCAAGCTGGTTTTCCGTGGCCTATCTGCCCCAGGAACAGAGCCTGGCAAGCAAGGGACGCACCCTTTTTGAAGAGGCTCAGACTGCCTTTGACGCCGTCTTGGCGCAGCAGGATGAGCTTGAGACCATCAACCGGAAGCTTGCCGACATCAGCCCCGAGGATACGGCCATGGAGACACTGCTTTCGCGTCAGGGCGAATTGCAGCACCTGCTTGAAGACAGCGATCTGTTCCGCATGCGGCCGCGCATCGAGCGGGTACTTTTCGGGCTTGGCTTCAAACCGGAAGACATGGACCGGGAGGTGAGCAGCTTTTCCGGCGGCTGGGTCATGCGGCTTCTTCTGGCCAAGCTGCTCTTGCAAAAACCGGCGCTGCTCCTTTTAGACGAGCCCACCAACCACCTTGACCTGGACTCCCTCACCTGGCTGGAGGAGTTTTTGCTGCAGTACCAGGGCGCCATGGTTTTGATTTCGCATGACCGCGCCTTTCTCGACCGCATCACCGGCATCACCTGGGAACTGAGCCTGGGCAGACTGAGCGTCTTTCGCGGCAACTACTCGCACTATCAGGCGGAAAAGGCCCAGCGCATGGAACTGGAGCGGGCCGCCTACGACAACCAGCAGGCCATGATTCGCCAGACCGAGCGCTTCATCACCCGTTTCCGCGCCAAGTCCACCAAGGCAAAACAGGTGCAGAGCCGGGTCAAACAGCTTGAGAAGATGGAGTTGATCGAACTGGGCGAAACCGAGCGCACCATCCATTTCAGCTTCCCTGCAGCAGCACCCTCGGGCCGGGATGTGCTCAACCTGGACAAGGTGGGCAAGAGCTTCAAGGGCAGGCAGGTCTTCAAGGGCATGTCGTTCTCGTTGCAGCGGGGCGACAAACTGGCGGTGATCGGGGTGAACGGCGCGGGCAAGACCACGCTTCTGAAAATGCTGGCCGGGCTTGAGCCTGCGGAAGGCGAGATCAAATTCGGCCACAACGTCATCCTCTCCTACTTCGGCCAGCACCAGGCCCAGGAACTGGCCGGGGATTTGAGCATAGTCGATACCGTCTACCATGCGGCCGCCGACATGAGCATCACCCAGGTGCGCTCGCTCTTGGGGGCCTTTCTCTTTACGGGCGAGGCGGTGGAAAAACAGGTGCGGGTGCTCTCCGGTGGGGAAAAATCGCGGGTGGCCCTGGCCAAGATGCTGGTGCGGCCGGCAAACCTCATGCTTTTGGACGAGCCCACCAACCACCTGGACATGAGTTCGCAGGAGGTGTTGCAGGAGGCCATGGCCCAGTACGAGGGCAGCATTATCGTGGTGTCGCACAACCGTTTTTTCGTCAACTCTTTTGTCAACAAGGTGCTGGAGATCAGAGACGGTCGCGCCACCCTGCACGAAGGCAATATCGACGACTATCTTGAAAGGCGGCGGCGCTTGGAAGAGCAGGGTGCAAAGGGGGAGGCAACAGCATCTACATCCGCGCAAAGTTCTGCTGCCGTAAGCACTCCTGCCGGCCAAAGCAGCGCGGAGCCGGAACGGGCAAGCGATAAGAAGGAGCAGCGCCGGCAAAGGGCTCAGGAACGCCAGGCCTTGAACAAGAAACTCGGCCCCTGGAAGAAGAAAAACGACGAGGCCGAGGCGGAAATAGAACGGCAAGAGGCGCGCAAAGCAGAGCTTGAGGCCCTGATGGCCGACCCGGATTTATACAGCGATCAGGCAAAGTGGACCGAAATCAGCCGCGAATACACCCAGGTGGAGCGCCACCTTGAGCGCGCCTTTCAACGCTGGGAAGAGGCGCAGGAGGCCATGGCCGCCATCGAGGTGGAAGCCGGTGACTGAGGCCGATTCTTGCGGATATGCTTGCATTTACCCCCCCAAAGAGGATACATTCACCCCGCTTACGGGTGGCAATCCTGCCGCTCTGTATATCGACATATGATGCGCATGGCGCTTTAAGGAGGATTCATGAAAAAAATCTGGATAGGTATCGCCGCTGCCCTGGTTGTGGTTTTCGGCCTGGTGTTCCTCATGCAGGGACGGAAAGGCGGCGTTGCCACAGATGAACTGAGCGAATACGTGCCCCAGGATGCCCTGGTGCTGCTTAGCCTGACCAATCTCAACACCATTACCGACAACTTCGGCGCAAGCCCACTGGGCCGGTTTTTCGCCAAGGACACCATCCATGCCGTGCTGACCGACATGGGGGCCACTACGGAAGAGACCCAGGCCTATGACCAGTGGTACGACAGCGTTGCCGCCACCATGAAGAACCCGGTTTTCCGGACGGTTTTCGGCGATGATTTGACCGTGGTCCTGCTCCCGCCCGACACCCAGCTCTTCAAGGAAAATCCGGAACAGGCCCTGCGCCGCTCCCTAGTGGTCTATGCCACCACCGGCACGGGTGCTGCGGCTGAGCTTTTCGGCGGCATGGCCAAGGGGGTGCAGATCAATAAGGAACAGGCCGAGGGTCTGGAGCTGACACGCATCCAGGTCGAGAACGCCAAGGAAACTTACTACGCCTACAATACCAAGGGGATCGTACTGCTCGCCCAAGACAAGGCCCCCATCCTGGCCGGAGTGAAGGCCAGGGAGGCAGGCGCGGGGCTGAAAACAAAGGCCGGTTTCCAGGAGGCAAGCGGCTTCTGGCGGGATGCGCCTGCAGCTTCGACCTACAGCCGCGGCTACTATAATGTGGCCGGCATTGCCGCGCTCCTGCCCCTTTTGGATGAGGGCAAGGATGTGCAGGAAGTGGCCTCCTACCTGAAGGGGCTCGAATATGGCTACGACGTCACCGACAAGACCGCAAGGGGGCTTGAAAACAAGAGCCGGATCACAATCCGTTACGATCAGTTGCACGACATGCTCAAGACCATGGTGGATGAGGCCGCAAGCGGTGCAGGTGTGCCGCTTTCCTTGGTCAACGACAAGACGCTCTTCTTTCAATGGGGCTACTCCCTGAAGCCGGAATCCGTACTCAAGCTGATGGCGGCGGAAGACCCGAAAGGTTATGCCGGTCTGCAGGCAGAGGCGCAAACGGCCCTGGGCATTCCGCTTGAGGATGCGGCCTCTGCCTTTGGCCCGCGCTACGGCCTGGTGCTGAATGACATTGTTGAAACCGGCATTTTTCCTCTACCGGATCTCACTGTGTTTGCCAATGTGCGTAACCGCGACCACATGAACAGTATTGCCAATTTTTTGAACCAGCAGGTCGCAGCCTACGGCCTCAGTGGCGAACAGCAGCAGGTGGCGGGCAACACCCAGCTCTACTCCTGGCCGGTGATGACCGAGGTCGGCCTGGTGCCCGCGCTGGGCCTGAACGATTCCCTGGTCTTCCTCGGCACCATGAAAAATTCCATGCAGCCCCTGCTGGCCGGCCAAAGTGAGGCTGCTGAAGCTGCAAAGGCCCTGCCCGCAGACCTCAGCGCCCAACTGGGCCCGGAAATGAGCGAAAAATTCGCCACCGCCAATGGCGGCGCCTACCTGCTGCGCTCAGCCAGGTTTGCTGCCAAATCACAATCCACCCTGGATTTGCTGACTTCCCTGGCCGCTCCTGCTACCGGCATGAGTTTTGCCCGCCTGGGCCAGGAAATCGGCAAACTGATGCAGGCAACCGAGCTGGTTGCAGGTACCAGCACCATCAGCAAAGAGGCGATTGACTGGGATACCCTGTGGATTCCGGCTGCGGCTCCGGCACAAACAGCGGCCCCGTCTGCTGCATCGCCTGAAAGCAAGGCTCAATAAACGATCAAGAAGCGATCAATACACACTGACCGCAGCAGGCGGCGGCTCTCTCTCGCCCCGGCCGCCTGCTGCCTGAAAAAACTTGCTAGAGCCTGGGAGGAGGAGTATTGATGCCTTCCAAACTCTTTTCAACCACACCACACCCGCAGCCACGGCCGGTTCATGCCGGCGTGTCACCCTCCTGTGGCTGCAGAAAAGGAGCACAGCCAATGGCAGAGAAACAGCAGGACACACTCTGGCTTTCCGGCAACGAGGCCATAGCCCTCGGCGCTTGGGAGGCAGGGGTACGGGTTGCCTCCGGCTACCCGGGAACACCGTCCACGGAAATCATGGAAAATCTTTCCGGCTACGAAGGGGTGCATACGGAATGGGCGCCCAACGAGAAGGTAGGTTTGGAGGTGGCCATCGGCGCATCCTTTGCCGGAGCGCGCGCGCTCGCCACCATGAAGCACGTGGGGCTGAACGTGGCGGCTGATCCGCTCTTCACCTCGGCCTATACCGGGGTACGCGGCGGCCTGGTCATCATCACCGCCGATGACCCGGAGATGCACAGCTCCCAGAACGAGCAGGACAACCGCAACTACGCCTTTGCCGCAAAGATGCCCATGCTGGAGCCATCCGACCCGGCCGAGGCCCGCTCCATGCTTCAGCGCGCCTACAGCCTGAGCGAGGAGATGGATACCCCGGTGTTGTTCCGCATCACCACCCGCATCGCCCATGTGAAAGGAGTTGTGCCCAAGGGCGTGCGCCGGGAAACCGAAGCGCCGTCCATCCAAAAAACCCCGGCCAAGCTGGTCATGCTGCCGGGCCTTGCCAAGATGCGCAGAATTGCCATGGAAGAGCGCATGGCCAAGATGCGCGCCCTTGCCGAAACCATGCCCGAAAACAGGATTGAACCGGGCGAGGGCCGCCGCGGCTTTATTTGCGCAGGCGTGTCCTACAACTACGTGAAGGAAGCCTTCCCCAAGGCGCCGGTGCTGAAACTGGGCATGGTCTGGCCCCTGCCTGAAGAGAAGATCCGCGAATTTGCCGCCGGGCTCGACGAACTGGTGGTGGTGGAAGAGCTGGATCCCTTTCTGGAGCTGCACTTAAGGGCCATGGGCATCAAGTGCCATGGCAAGGATGTAATCCCCAACCGCGGCGAGCTGAATTCCTTTATCGTACGCAAGGCCATCGAGCCCGGCACGGTGGGCAAGCTCTTTGAGCCGCTGGAACTGCCGATGCGGCCGCCCAACATGTGCGCGGGCTGCCCGCACCGGGGCATCTTCTATGGCCTGTCCAAGATGAAGGATGTCTTTGTTTCCGGTGATATCGGCTGCTACACCCTTGGATTTTTGCCGCCGCTTTCCGCCATGGATTCCTGTGTCTGCATGGGGGCCTCGGTCACGGTGGCGCACGGCATGGCCAAGGCCCTGGGCGAAACAGGCAAGGGCAAGGTGGTGGCTGTTTTGGGAGACTCCACCTTCATGCATTCCGGCATCACCGGCCTCTTGAATGCAGTGTACAACGGCTCCTATGCTTCGGTCATCATCCTTGACAACCGCACCACCGCCATGACCGGGCATCAACCCAACCCGGCCAGCGGCAAGGGCATCCACGGCAATGCCGCGCCCCAGCTCGACCTGGAAAAACTGTGTCTGGCCCTGGGCGTGCAAAGGGTGGTAGTGGTCAACCCGCACGATGTGGAAAATACCCGCAAAGTCTTACGAGAGGAGATTGATTCACCGGATCTCTCGGTAATCATAAGCCGCGCGCCCTGCGTGCTCCTGCCTGAAGAGCTGAAGCGCAAAAAACCGGTCTACTACACGAAAACGGAAAACTGTACCGGCTGCACCCTATGCGTGCAGATGGGCTGCCCGGCCATCAGTTGGACGCCGCTTTCGCCTGAAGAGGCGGTGGCCAAGGGTTACCGTGAAAAACAAAAGGGCTTTGCCGCCATTGCCGAGGTGCAGTGCAACGGCTGCGGTCAGTGCGCTGCAGTCTGTAAATTCGATGCCATCACCTGCCGGGAGGAAATCGCATGAAACCAAGTGGCAACATCCTCTTCTCCGGTGTAGGCGGCCAGGGCATCCTCCTGGCCAGTGAACTCACCGCCCATGCCCAGCTCGCTGCCGGCTTTGACGTCAAAAAAAGCGAAGTGCACGGCATGGCCCAGCGGGGTGGCTCAGTGGAGGCGCATCTACGCTACGGCATGAAGGTCTATTCCCCCTTAATCGACCCAGGCACAGCCGATATCCTCGTTGCTTTTGAAATTCTGGAGGCGGCCCGCTACCTGCCCTATCTGCACAAGGACAGCGCAGTGGTGGTCAACACCCAGAAGATCCTGCCGCCCTCGGTTGCCCTGGGCAAGGCCGGTTATCCGGCGGATATTTTAGACGAACTGACCTCGCGCCAGATCAATGTGGTGGCCATCGACGCCTTTGCCGTGGCCCAAGAAGTGGGCGAGTTGCGCACAGCCAACGTGGCCATGGTGGGAGCCATGTCCAACTTCCTGGCCGTTGATCAGGAAATATTTCTTCAGGTGATCGACACCACGGTGAAGGAACAGTTCCGCGAGGTCAACAAAAAGGCCTTTCGCGCGGGCCGGGCCGCGGTGCATGCCTGAGGGCGCTGAGGCAGATCAATCGAGGTAAGCATGATCGGCATAGACGAGATAGAAACCCTGCCCCGGGCAGGGCTGGAGTCGATTCAACTGCAGCGCCTGCAGGCGCTGGTGGCGCGGGTGTATGAACGGGTGCTCCCCTACCGCGAAAAGATGGATCAGGCCGGGATCAAACCGGAGGACATCCGCAGCCTCAAGGACTTAAAGCACCTGCCCTTTACCACCAAGGACGACCTGCGCGACAACTATCCTTACGGGCTCTTCACTGTGCCCATGGATGACGTCATCCGGGTGCATGCCTCTTCCGGCACCACCGGCAAGCCCACGGTGGTGGGGTATACTGCTAACGACATCCAGCTCTGGTCTTCGGTTATGGCCCGCTGTCTGGCCATGGCCGGGGTGCACCGAGGCGACCTGGTGCACAACGCCTACGGCTACGGACTCTTCACCGGCGGTTTGGGCGCGCACTACGGCATCGAGGCCCTGGGCGCGACCGTCATCCCGGTTTCGGGCGGCAACTCCAGACGCCAGGTCACCATCATGCGCGACTTCGGCTCCACCGTGCTGCTCTCCACCCCCTCCTATGCCCTCAACCTGGCGGATGCCATGGCCGATGCGGGCATCGATCCGGCAGAATTGAAACTGCGGGTGGGCATCCACGGGGCCGAACCCTGGAGCCTGCACATGCGCCAGGAGGTGGAGAAAAAGCTCGGCCTGCGCGCGGTAGACATCTACGGTCTCTCGGAAATTATCGGTCCGGGCGTGGCCATGGAATGTCTGCATTCCGGCGAGGGCATGCACATCCTGGAAGACAATTTCCTGCCGGAAATCGTCGATCCGGAAACCCTGGCCCCCCTGCCCCTGGGCAGCGAGGGCGAACTGGTCTTCACCACCCTGACCAAGGAGGCCCTGCCGCTCATCCGCTACCGCACCAAGGATATCTCCCGGCTCAGCCAGGAACCCTGCGCCTGCGGCCGCAGTCTCATCCGCATGGCCAAGGTCAGCGGCCGCACCGACGACATGCTGATTATCCGCGGGGTCAATGTTTTTCCCTCCCAGGTGGAGCATGTGCTCATGGGTATCGAAGGCGTGGAACCGCACTACCAGCTTGAGGTCACCCGTGAAGGCAGTCTGGACGTGATGGCCATCCTGGTAGAGGTGAGTGAACGCATTTTCTCGGGCGAAATCAAGGTACTGGAACGCTTGAGCAGAAGCATCCAGATGGAAATCAAAGACATGCTGGGGGTAACCTGCAAGGTGAAACTGGTCGAGCCCCGCAGCATCCAGCGCTCCGAGGGCAAGGCCCAGCGGGTTATTGACCGGCGCGCACAGCAAGGACAGTGACAGGACATTGCTACAAGAAGCTACGGGCTTGGCCCGCACCAACAAATCCGGGAGGCACTATGCAAGTTGAACAGATTGCCGTTTTTCTGGAGAACAAATCGGGCCGCCTGGCCGAAATCACCTCGATTCTGGCAGAGAACGATATCAATATCCGCGCGCTTTCCGTCGCTGATACCGCTGATTTCGGTATCCTCCGCCTGATCGTCAACAAGGTGGCAGAGGCGCAGATCGTGCTGAAAAAAGGCGGCTTCACCGTAAGTAAAACCCAGGTAATCGCGGTGGCCGTGCCGGACCGAGTGGGCGGGCTCGCCTCAGTGCTGCGGGCAGTGACCGAAGGCGGCTACAATGTGGAGTACATGTATGCCTACGCCCACCGGGCCGACGGCAGCGCGGTCATGATTTTCCGCTTTGACGACATGGTCAACGCCGTTGCCATGCTCGAAGAAAAAGGATTTACCCTGGTTTCAAGCGATGAAATCTGCAACACCTGAACGCGCTGCCAAGGCTGCCGAACTGCTGCCGGGGCAGAGCAGTCCCGCGCAGCATTTAGATACCGGCTTCGCCAATCTTGCTGCCTCCGCCCTACCCGGTCTACCGCACCATGAGTCCTGAACTCTTTTTTCAGTACCTGGTTGCAGGCATCACCTACGGTGCGGTCTATGCGGTGGTGGCCATCGGCTTCAACATCATCTACAACAGCACCGGCATCATCAACTTCGCCCAGGGCGAGTTTGTCATGCTGGGCGGCATGATCGCCATTACCTTTGCCCAGTGGCTGCCGCTCTTCTGGGCCATTGCCGCTGCCGTGGCCGCGACCATGCTCATCGGCGCGCTCATGGAGTTGTGCTGCATCCGCCGGCTGAAAGAGCCCGGCATCCTGCAGATGCTCATCATCACTATCGGCATTTCCATTCTGCTCAGGGAAGCGGCCCTGCACATCTGGGGTGAGGGCATCCACAGCCTGCCCTACTTCTACGGCGACGCCATCACTGCCTGGACTTTCGGCCCGGTGCGGCTCTCGCCGCAGGTGGCCTGGGTGCTGCTTGCCTGCACCCTGATGGTGCTGGGCCTGCAGCTCTTTTTCAACCGCAGCCCGCTTGGCCGCGAGATGCGGGCCTGCGCGGTTAACCGCACCGCTGCCCTGCTCTGCGGAGTCAAGGCCCGCAACATGGTGACCCTGTCCTTTGTCCTCAGCGCGGGCATGGGCGCGGTGGCAGGCTGCATGATCTCGCCCATTACCTATACCCAGTACGATTCCGGCGCAGCCCTGGCCTTGAAAGGCTTTACCGCCGCCATTATCGGTGGTCTGGGCAACTCCATGGCCGCGGTGGCGGCGGGCCTGCTTTTAGGCATACTGGAGGCCTTTTCCATCACCCTAGTGCCGCTCGCCTTTCAGGATGCGGTTTCGGTCAGCCTGCTCCTCTTCATCCTCTTTATCAAACCGCACGGTCTCTTCGGCTCCTCCGAAGCTGCCCGCCTCAAGGCCTTCTGATGCAGGCCCAGACCCGCGCAGGCCTGGCTGCGCTGATCACCGGGGTGGTGCTGATCCAACTGTTCACCGCGTTCACCGGTACGGAATACTTCCTCACCCAGTTGACCATGTCCGCCTACTATGCCTTACTGGTGATCGGACTCTGTGCACTCATGGGCTATGCCGGGCAGATCTCCATCGGCCATGCCGGGTTTTTCGCTATCGGCGGCTATCTCTCCGCCCTACTCACCACCTATAACCTGCAGCCCCTGGCCGAACACCCCGCAGTCAGCCTGCCGGCGCGGCTTGGCCTCCTCTTCACCTGGGAGAATCTCTACGGCGAGACCTTGCTCACCTTCGCGCCTTGGGCAGCCGCCATCATCGCCATGGTCGCAGCCGCCCTGGTGGCCCTTCTGGTGGGCGTACCGGTGTTGAAGTTGCGCGGCCATTACCTGGCCATGGCCACCCTTGGTTTCGGTACCATCATTTACCGGGTGGTGCTGGCCCTGCCCATTTTGGGCGAGGCGGACGGCATCTCCGAGGTACCCGGCTTTGTTATGCTGCCCGCAGGTATTGTTGGCGATGCGGCCCTGATGATCAGCGGCGACAGCAGCCAGCGCATCTTCAACTACTACATTGCCTGGATCGTGCTTCTGCTGGGGCTGATCCTGCTCCTCAACCTGATGAACCGTTCCCGCTCGGGCCGCGCCCTGCGGGCCCTGCACGGCTCTGAAGAGGCAGCCGAGGCCTGCGGTGTGGACACCAGCCGCGTCAAGTTGCAGGTCTTTGTGCTCAGTGCGGTGTATGCGGCCCTGGCCGGCGTGCTCCTGACCCACTTCAACGGCGGCATCGGCCCGGCCGAGGCCACGGTGATGAAATCGGTGCGCTATGTGGCCCTGGTGGCTGTCGGCGGCATGACCAGCCTCTGGGGGGCGCTGTTCATGGGGGTAGGCCTGTCCTTCCTTTCCTTGCGCGGTGTCTTCGGCAGCTATGATGACGCTGTGTTCGGCCTCATCCTGCTGGCGGTGATGCTCTTTGCACCCGGCGGCCTGGCCCAAATCAACAGTCGCATCCCCTGGCGGCGGCTTCTCCCGCTCAAACGCACCCAGGACGGTGACCATGCCTGAACCCATGCTGGAACTGCACCGGGTATGCAAAGATTTTGGCGGCCTGCGCGCTGTGGATGAGGTCAGCTTCAGGGTAGGGGTCGGAGCCATCAAGGGGGTGATCGGCCCCAATGGTGCAGGCAAAAGCACGCTCTTTAACCTCATTGCCTGCAACACCCCGCTCTCCGGCGGTGTTATCCGTTTCGAAGGCCGGGAAATCCAGGGTTTGAAACCGTATCAGACCGCAGCCTTGGGCATTGCCCGCACCTTTCAGAACATCAAGCTCTTTGCCGGCATGAATGTGCTCGAATGCGTCATGGTGGGGGCACACACCAGGGGCCGGGCCGGGTTTCTGGCAGGCCTGCTGCCCATGCCCATGCACCGGCGCGAAGAGGCAGCCATCCGCGAACGGAGCATGACATGTCTTGAATTTCTCGGCATTGCCGACCTGGCCCAGAGCCGGGCCGATCTGCTCGCCTTTGGCCAGCAGCGAGCAGTGGAACTGGCCCGGGCCCTGGCCGCCGAGCCCCGTCTGCTGCTCTTGGATGAACCGGCAGCGGGCTTAAACATCTACGAAACCGCTGAACTCGGCCGCCGGATCAAGAGCATCCAGGAGCGCGGCATTACCGTGCTTCTGGTGGAACATGACATGTCTCTGGTCATGGAGATCTGCGATGAAATCGTGGTGCTCAGTTACGGACGTAAGCTGGCAGACGACGTGCCGGTCGGTATCCAGCGCAATCCGGAAGTGATTGCCGTTTACCTGGGAGAAGAGTATGAACCAGCCGGATAGGGGCATACAGCGCAGGCAAAGACCTCTTGCCCTGCAGTGCCGGTGCCTACTGGGCCTGAGACCATGCTGACCGTGCGCAACCTGGAAAGCGGCTACGGTCGCCTGCGGGTGCTGAAAAACATCTCCCTGCATGTGCGGCCGGGGGAAATCGTGGCCATCATTGGCGCCAACGGCGCGGGCAAAACCACGCTCGTGCATGTGGTGGCCGGGCTACTCGCTTCCTGGCGAGGCGAGCTGCTCTTTGCCGGGGCAGACATTACCCGCACCCCGGCGGAGGCCATGGCCGGGCTGGGCTGTGTGCTGGTGCCGGAGGGCCGCCAGGTCTTTGCCTCCATGAGCGTGGAAGAGAATCTCCTGCTCGGCGGCACTGCCCTGCGCAAAAGCGGCGGTAGCAGCGCTATCAAAGAAGAAATGGAACGCCAGTACGCACGTTTTCCTGTCTTGCAGGAACGGCGCAGCCAGCTTGCGGGCACCCTCTCGGGCGGGGAGCAGCAGATGCTTGCCATGGCGCGCGCGCTTATGGCTAGGCCCCGGCTGGTGATGATGGACGAACCATCCACCGGGCTTGCTCCGCTCATCGTGCGGGAGATTTTTTCTATCATCGCCCAGTTGCGGGCCGAGGGCAGCACCGTGCTCCTCATCGAACAGAACGCCAGGGCAGCACTGGAGATTGCCGATCGCGGCTATGTGCTCGAAACAGGCAAGATCATTGTGCAGGGCAAGGCTACGGAACTGCTCGCCAACAACGATGTGCAACGGGCCTACCTGGGCCGGGAGCAGATTGGCTGAGTTCAGGCTTGAGTACCCCTGGCACCCTATTTTTACCAACCTTTACACCAATTCAACCGCTATGCTCTGGGAACCGGATAAGGAAAGCATTCAGGAAGATGATCTCAAGCAGCTCCAACTGGAACGGCTGCAATCAACCCTGTACCGGGTGGGCACTCATGTCCCCTTTTACAGGAAAAAATTTGCGGAGCTGCGCTTCAACCACGATGATATCCGCTCCCTGGATGATTTGCAGCGCCTGCCCTTTACCGTCAAACAAGACCTGCGCGACAACTACCCCTACGGCCTCTTTGCCGTGCCCCTGCGCGATGTGGTGCGGGTGCATGCCTCCTCCGGCACCACCGGCCAGGCCACGGTGGTGGGCTACACCAAAAACGACATCAAAACCTGGTCGAACCTGGTGGCCCGCATCATCATGGCCGCGGGCGTGGGCAGTAATGACGTTATCCAGATCGCCTTTGGCTATGGCCTCTTCACCGGCGGCTTTGGTCTGCACTACGGCTCCGAGCTGATCGGCGCTTCGGTAATTCCCATTTCCTCGGGCAATACCAGGCGCCAGATCCAGATCATGCAGGACTTCAAAACCACGGCCCTGGTGTGCACCCCCTCCTATGCCCTGATTCTGGCAGATACCATGATGGAGCTGGGCATCAACCCCAATGGCCTGTCGCTACGCTACGGTCTTCTAGGAGCAGAGCCTTGGTCTGAGCGCATGCGCCAGGAGATTAATCAGAGACTAGGCATTTTGGCCACCGACAACTACGGCCTCTCTGAGGTCATTGGCCCGGGTATTTCGGGCGAATGCCTGGAGTGCAATGGTCTGCACATCAATGAAGACCATTTTTTAACAGAGGTGCTGGATCCTCTCACCCTGGAGCCGGTGCCGGAAGGGGAAATCGGCGAGCTGGTCATTACCACGCTCACCAAGGAGGCCTTTCCCATGATCCGCTACCGCACCAGAGACCTAACCCGCATTTTGCCGGGTACTTGCCCCTGTGGCCGCAGTTTTAAACGCATGGAGCGGATGTTGGGTCGCAGCGACGACATGCTCATCGTCAAGGGGGTCAGCCTCTTTCCCATGCAGATTGAAAAGGCGCTGCTAGCGGTGGAGGGCACTAAACCGCACTATCAAATTATTGTCGAACGGGAACATCATACCGATCGGGTGACCGTGCTGGTCGAGGTGACTGAAGCACTTTTTTCTGACCAGATGAAAAAACAACAGGAAATTGTGGGACAAATTAAGCGCCGCTTAAGCTCTGAGCTAGGAGTGGGCATCGATGTCAAACTGGTAGAGGAGAAGACCTTGGAGCGCTTCGAGGGCAAGGCTAAGCGGGTGATTGACAAGCGCTCGTACTAGGCGGCTGTCTGCAAAAAAATACAGACAAAAACCAGATCATGCTTAAGATGTATGGTTTATACGTCTCTTGAGCGGTGTGGCAGAAGCAGCCGCAGAGAGCATAAATCGGACTGACGGAAATGAATGGTAACCGGCACGTTTATGCAAACACGACTATCGCATGGGCAACCGGTTTTTCGTAAGCACATGACGAGCAGGAGTTACAACCGATGAAACGCTACGCAGCAGTTGTGGTCAGCATTGTCCTGGCTGCCGGAACGGCCTTTGCAGCAGAAAAGGCGGATCTGCAGACGGAAGAACAAAAATTCAGTTATGCTATGGGCCTTTCTTTGGGCAAATACTTCAAGGAGCTTGAAGAAAAATTTGACCTGAACCTGGTGCAAGAGGGCATCAAGGACGGCTATGGTGGTGAAAAGGCGCTTCTGACCGAAGCGGAATCCCAGGAAATTCAACAGGCCTTCAGCAAGCGTCAGCACGACAAGCAGGTGCAAAAAACCGTGGCCATGATCCAGAAGAACCGCAAGGCAGCCGATGAATTCCTGGCCGCCAACAAGGGGAAAAACGGGGTCAAGGTTACGGACTCGGGCCTGCAGTACAAGGTGATCAAGGAAGGCAAGGGAGCCAAACCCACCGCCGAAGACATGGTTCGGGTGCACTACAAGGGCCGCACCATTGCCGGTGAAGAATTCGACAGCTCCTTCAAGCGCAATGAACCGGCCGAGCTCCAGGTCAACCAGGTGATTCCCGGCTGGCAGGAGGCCCTCTTGCTGATGCCGGTGGGCTCCTCCTTTGAACTCTATCTGCCGCCGGATCTCGCCTATGGCGACCGGGGTGCGCCTCCCGTAATCGAGCCGGGTTCCCTTTTGGTCTTTGAAGTTGAGCTGCTCGATATCCTCAAAGAGGAGGCCAAGCCTGAGGGCAGTAAGGTAGAAGCAGCGCCCGAGCAGGAGAAAAAATAAGACACGCAGCTCGATGGTACGCTGTTCAACAATGTCCGCCAAGGCCGGGGCACTGAGTGCTCCGGCTTTTTTATTTGAACACCGTGCCCAGACCCATGGCGTTTTTTCTGGCGAACTTCGGCAGGATTTTCGGCTGGGCGCGGTGCAAGAGCCCATAGCCCAGGGAGAGGAGGTGGAGGAAGACCAGGCGGTCAAGTAGGCGATATCCGGGCTGGCTGCGCAAGAGCACTCTGCTTAACCAGCCGAGATATCTGCGTTTCATCCGGAATGGTCGGAAGCTCGTTTTGATACGGTAGCGGTAGCGGCTTCCTGGCGGATAGTGCCGTTTGTAGCGTTTCTTCGCCCGCCTGATGCGGCTGCGTATCTCCTGCGAATAGGGCAGGAAATAGTATTCCCGCGCCAAGGCAAAAAGGAAAAAACTCTCCCGCATGAAACGGATATCCTCAACCGGCAGGGCTGCCTCCTGGGCCAGGTCAATCATGCGGTCTATCTTGGCCAAAGCCCTGTAGGCTCCTGCAATACTCCGGCGCTGGTCGCAGACAAAAGAGCGCATCAGCTTGCGGATGGAGTGATTGATAAAAAGCGTGTTCCAGTATACGGCCAAAAGCGGCGGGATGCGCACCCGGCGGAAAAAGAGCCGGCGGCGGGCATATTCCGGCAGGTAGAGCAGCTCCTTTACCACCTCTTCCGAGAGCACAAGCAGTTGCAGCAGGGCCTCAGGCGCAAGGATGCCGTGGGCCTTGGCATAGCGCCGCACTGCCTCGCCAGGGTCTACTCGGTCACGGAAGAGCTGCACACAGACAAAGGCGTTTATTTCCGTCCAGACGGCGTCTGCATCCAGGAAGGCCAGCCTGCGGAAGGGGAGCCAACCCCCGGTCTGGCACCAGACGGAAATACCCAGCATGTTTTCCGCCTTGGTCAGTGCGTGCGCATAGGCTGCGTAATCTCCGCCGATAAAAGAGGGATATTCGCCGCAGCCCTCGTATTCCCGCCGTGCTTGCAGCTCCACAATCTTCTGCACAGGCGTTTCGAAAAAGTGCGGATTGACATCGAGATAGCGAAAAAAATCCGACTCGCCATATTTAAGCGACAGGACAAAGGCCTTACTGTCGATGCCCGTCAGCACCTGGGCCAGCGTCTTTCGATGCCAGATGAAATCACCGATGCTGTACGCGCCCACGGTCCAGTTGCGCAGGATCAGGCGGCGCTTTTCCTCTTCAAAAAGCGGCAGAAGCGTCTTGAGCAGATAGTTGAGCTGGCCAGGCTTGCGCAGGCAGAGTTCACTGCGCAAGAGCCCCTTCACATCCCTGCCGTCGCTTTCGCCCACGCGCAGGATAATGCCGCTGATTTCAGGAAATTCGCTGAACAAACCGGCCAGCAGCTCCCGCACGAAAGCAGCTATTTTTTTGTGATCCTGCCCAAGCCGCAGCCTAAGCTGTGGAGTGAAGGAGAGCACATCCATGGTCACATAGATGGCCAGTCCCTCCGTACGGATACCGGCATAAAGGCGGCGGAACTCCTTCTGCAGGATCCGTACGGTGCTGCGATGTTCCTCCTCATACCAGGGATGATCGGCCAAGTGGGCGACATCATCCAGACTGACCGCGTTATAGCCCATGGCGCGCACCCGACTGGTGAAAAGGCGCATGTCTTCGGCGATGCGGTCAAACTGAGCTCTGCGTTCAGGTTCAGGCCCCTTCAGGGCAAGATGGTGAAAGGGGATTTTCGACCAGTTGATGCGTCTACGCTGGTGGCCTCTGAAAAAAGGACCGATAGCGTCAATAAGAAACAGTTCCATGCACTGCTACGAAAGCTTGTTTGAAGAAGGAAAAGGGCTGTGCCGGCATGATTTTGCCGATGCAAGAAGACAAAAGCGTAATGTATCCCCTCTTTATGAGCTTTGTGGTACTTTTCCATTCCAGTTACGTGTTTTTTTAATGTGGCGGCGCACATCACACGATCAACAAAAGTAAATGGAAACACCGGAACAACAGGCCCGCATAAAGATTGACGCCGATCGTAGAGTGGCCGGATAGGAAACAGCGGCGAGAAAAACCAGGGTCAGGGCAAGAAAGCGCACCCGGCTTTTCTCAGGTGAGAATCTGTATAAACCCGTTCAGGCTAAAAGTATGTCAGCTTGATTGTGTATTTAAAGAGATGGGCCGAACGGAACCGGCAAGGCGCATCTGGCTATCGCCCTGGGTTACCGGAGGACACAGAGCGGGGTCAAAGTCAGGTTCGTCCGAGCGGCTGACCTGATGCTGAACTGTGAATTCAACTTGCAAGTGCACCACTTAGAGCACGTTTCAAAACTTCCGCCGGAGTCTGGTAGTTTAAACATTTGCGAGGCCGGTTATTCAGCCGATCTGCTGCTTCGACAAGCATCTCTTCCGTGATCTTGTGGAAGCTGGTTCCTCTTGGAAAATACTGCCGCAACAGGCCATTGCCGTTCTCGTTGGCACCACGCTGCCACGGCGAATACGGCTTGCAAAAATACGTGCTCATCTCGGTGGCTGACTCCAGCTCTTTGAACCCGACCATCTCAGAGCCGTTATCAAGCGTCAAAGTCTTCCTCAGGGCAGCTGGAATCTCGCACAAACGGGGAATAAGCGACGCATTGAACGAGGCCGCCTTCTTGTCCTCAACCTTGCCTAGCAAGAGAAAACGACTTGTACGCTCGTTGCAACTGACCAGTGCGGCCTTGCCCTTGGAAGCGCAAATAAGATCGGTCTCCCAATCCCCAAACCGGGATCCGGCGGCCACAACCTGCGGACGTGCATCACTATCAATGCGCCCGGGAAAAACCCGCCTGCCTTGGCCGTACCTGGTTTGCCGCCTACGACGTTTGCGGGCACGGCGCAAATGGAGGTAGCTTGTGTCGCCGAATTGTGCGGCAGCATAAAGCCGGCGGTAGACGGTCTCCACCCTGATACGCATGGTTTGATCTTGTGGATAATCCAAGCGAATTCGCCCTGCAATTT
>JAUNUN010000100.1 GCA_030538155.1 bacterium | reverse complement strand
CGCCAAATTTGCTCACACCTGGTCAGAATCGCACAGGGTCAAACTGCTTGGGCGGTTAAAAGGCTACCTGTTTCCCTTACTGGGCAAGCGGCCCATAAACGAAGTTGACGCACCGGAACTGTTCGCAATCAATGGCTTGGTTGAGCTTGGAGAGTGGATCGTCGGCTTTATCGATTCCGTTCAGCCTGGTATTGCAGTCAAGAAATCCGAGTTGATGCATGCCGATCTCCGCTGACAGATAGTGTGGGTAGCAACCCCTGATATAACATCAGTATCCTGTTGATATTACGATTCTAATCAACAAATTTAGTGCGCTTTCATTACTATGATTTTTCGAGGAACCCATGTATCTCCACCTTTCTCCCTTCGTCTGGCTTATCCTGCTCTGTCTTGTTTTCGCCCCACCCTGCCTTGCCGATTGGCGAGAAAATACCGGTTTCCTGGCTCTGCTCAACGAGACCGGTGGCTCCACCCCAGATGGCAAAGGTGTCCCTGTCTGTCTGGCTGAATCGTCGATGCAGGTAAACGGGACCCCAACCTGGATGCTCGATCCGGCTGCCGAGGCCTTCAAAGGCAAGACCATCAGGGACATGAGTGGTGCGCCGAAGGGCGTCTATTCCTCGCACGCCACTGCGGTGGGGCGGCTCTTTTTCGGCAAGGGCACCTCCATGGCATTCGGCGTCGATGATATCGACGTTTTTGTCATGGATCATTGGGCGCAGGGTGGCGGCCTGCGCTTTGGCTCGGCTCTGCAACCCGCAGTGCACGAATGCCGCGTGGCTAATCACAGTTGGGTCGGTTCCGGCCTGAAGACGCCCGAGCAAACTGATGAACTGCTACGCCGCCTGGACTGGTGGATCGATCAGGATGAATACCTGCACACCGTGGGTCTGGCCAACAGCACCGGAGCGGCTCCTTTACTTCTTGCCTCGGCCTTCAATGTGATCAGCGTCGGCCGCAGTGACGGCAAGCATTCTCGCCACAGCGGCGTGCTTGATGCACTCTACACTGAGGGCAGAATCCGGCCCGATTTGGTAGTGCCGGTCACCTCGACCAGTGCAGCCGCACCCATTGTTGCAGGCGCCATCGCCTTGCTCCTTGAAACAGCCCAGACCCACCCGGAACTGTCCACTGATCCACAGCAAAGCACCATGACCACCAGGGCAGGAATAGCTGTCAGCAATGCCGGACGCGCCGAAACCATCCGGGCCGTGCTGATGGCCGGAGCTGACCGGCGGACTTACAACCGGAAGAGCGCAAACATTGTTGATTATCGGCAAGGCAAGGAAAATCAAAGTGCTAACGGGTTGGACAGCCGTTATGGAGCCGGGCAGTTAAACATCCGCGCCAGCTACCATATCCTCATGGCAGGCGAGCAGAACAGCCGCGAAGACGGCGGTGCAGATATGGTACAAAACCAGGGCTTTGACTATGATTCTGCTTTTGGCGGGCGCGAGGGCAGCAACAGCCTAGCCAGCTATATGGTGCCTGCGGCCGGCGGCAAGAGGCGGCTCACTGTTGCCCTCATCTGGCACCTGGCCTTTCGAGAAGAGAAAGCCACGCCCTTTCCCGGCATCGCCACCCTGTATGACCTGAATCTGGAATTGGAGGATCTGGAGACCGGGGAAAAAGTGGCTCAATCAGCCAGTACGAAGGACAACAGCGAACACCTCTGGTACAGCCTGAAACCCGGCCACAGATACGCCTTCAGGGTACGGCCCGCCGCCGGACAGCCAGGCTTTCTTCATGACTACGCCGTGGCCTGGAACATTGCAGCAGAGCGGGAACATGCTGCAGCAGCGCCGGCAGCAAGTGAGAGGCGTTGACGACAACAACCGCTCTAGCTTTTCTCGTTCTGTATACGGTTAAGTGGCTCTTAATGAAACTCAGCATTTTTCACTGGCCCATGAGCCAGGCAGGC
>JAUNUN010000055.1 GCA_030538155.1 bacterium | reverse complement strand
AGGATGAGCACCAACTGGGTACGTGCCAGCATCTTCTGGCCGAAATTGTACTTGCCCGTGGCAGGCACCCTGTCCATGCGGTTGCGCAGGATGTCCGGCACTGTCAGCGCCCATTTGCGGTCTTGGGCGGTGATGCGCATGTCCTTGCGGATGCGGAAAAACCACACCAGAAAAGCAAGGGCCATCACCACCGCAAAGTACGGGTGAAGAATGCGCGCCCAGGTGCCGCCGCCAAAGAGTTTGGACAGCCAGTAGAGGCCCGGATGGAAAAAGGCCAGCCCTGAAAGCGCGGTAAGAATAAAGGTAAGAGCCACCAGCCAGTGGTTGACGCGTTCACTGGCCGTATACCGGCGAATGACCTGTGTCCTGTTCATGCGATCTCCTCCTCTTCCTGCTCTGTATTCGGCCCCTGGCCCACATAGTGGAAAAAGGCGGCCAGCACCGCTGCCGCCAGGGCGGTATTCATCACCGTCTTGGCCACACCCTTCCAAAAGCCGACCAGCGGGCTGACGGTGGGATCCTTGGCCAAGCCGCTGTACAGGCCGGGCCGGTCTGCGTGGTGGAGCACATACATGACATGGGTGCCGCCCACGCCGGGCGGATCATACAGACCGGCCTTGCTAAAACCGCGCTCCTGCAAATCGACAATACGGCCCTCTGCATGCTTGCGCATGTCTTGCTTAGTGCCGAAGACAATGGCACCGGTGGGGCAGACCTTGGCACAGGCAGGTTCCGCGCCGACCGCAATGCGGTCGGAACAGAGGCTGCACTTGTAGACCTTGCCGTCCGTTTCCGACAGGCGGGGGATATTGAAGGGGCAGCCGATAATGCAGTAGCCGCAGCCGGTGCAGTACTCCTGCTGGAAATCGACAATGCCGTTACCGTACTTCACGATTGCGCCCGGAGCCGGGCAAGATTTGAGGCAGCCCGGATCGCTGCAGTGCATGCAGCCGTCCTTGCGGATGAGCCATTCCAATTTGCCGGGGGCGGGCTCCACCTCGGCATAGCGCATCACAGTCCAGGACTGGGCGCTCAGGTCGGCGGGATTGTCGTACACGCCCACGCAGTTGCCCACGCTGTCGCGCAGGTCGTTCCATTCCATGCAGGCCACCTGGCAGGCCTTGCAGCCGATACATTTCGAGGTGTCGATCAGTTTGGCCAGCTCAGCCGTCTTGCGCGCCTGGGGCGCAGGCGTGGTGGTGGCGGAGCGGGCCTTGATGTCCAGCGATTGCAGTGCCATGGCAAAACCTCCCTACGCCTTCTCGATCTTAACGAGAAACGCCTTGAATTCAGGGGTATAGGTATTCGCGTCGCCCACAAAGGGGGTAAGGGTATTGGCCAGATAACCGTTTTTGGCCACGCCCATGAAGCCCCAGTGCAGCGGAATACCCACGGTGTGCACCTTTTTCCCGTTGACCTCCAGGGTACGGATGCGCTTGGTCACCACGGCCACGGCCACGATAAAGCCGCGCTTGGAGGTAACACGCACACTATCGCCTGCCTTGATGCCCTTTTCCCTGGCTAATTCCTCACCGATTTCCACAAACTGCTCCGGCTGGGTAACGGCATTGAGGCGCACATGCTTGGTCCAGTAGTGGAAGTGCTCGGTCAAGCGGTAGGTGGTGCCCACATGCGGGAATTCCGCAGCTTCGCCAAAGGAATCCAGATCGCTTGCAAAAAGGCGCGCTGCCGGATTGAAGCGGGCCGCCTGGTTGTCCGGGTGGAAGGGGTTGGCCTCAAGCGGAGATTCAACCGGTTCGTAGTGCTCGGGAAAGGGGCCTTCGGCCATCTTATCCAGGGCAAAGAAGCGGGCCACACCCTCGGGGTTCATGATAAAGGGACCCATGCCGTCCGAGGGTGGCGAGGCGGCGTTGAAGTCCGGCACATCGGAGCCGGTCCAGCGCCGTGAGCCTTCATCCCAGTACACCAGCGTGCGGGCAGAATCAAAGGGCTTGCCGGCCACGTCGCTTGAGGCGCGGTTGTAGAGAATGCGCCGGTTAGCCGGCCAGGAAAAGGCCCAGTTCAGGGTCTGGCCGATGCCGTAGGGATCACTGTTGTCCCGCCGGGCCATGAAGTTGCCTGCCTCGGGCCACGCGCCTGCAAAGAGCCAGCAGCCGCAGGAGGTGGAACCATCATCGCGCAGCTCGCCGAAACCGTTGAGCTGCTGCCCGGCCCTAACCAGGATCTTGTTCGGATCGGCCGGGTCGGTCACATCCTTTAAGGCCTTGCCGGAAAATTCCCGGGCCAGCTCCTCGGGGGTAGGTTCATGCGGCTTGAGATAGGGCCAGTGCAGATTCAGGATGGGATCCGGAAAGGCCCCGCCGTCACGGGCATACATCTCCCGCAACTTCAGAAAAATACCGGCCAAAATAGCCTGATCGCCCTTGGCCTCCCCAGGCGGGTCTGCCGCCTTCCAGTGCCATTGCAGCCAGCGCGCGGAGTTGACGATGGAACCGTTTTCCTCGGCAAAGCAGCCCGAGGGCAAGCGGAAGACCTCGGTTTGAATCTTGGTCGGGTCCACATCGTTGTACTCGCCGTGATCCTGCCAGAATTCGGAGGTCTCCGTGGCAAGCGGATCGATCACCACCAGGTACTTCAGTTTGGCCAGCGCGTTTGAGACCTTGATCTTGCAGGGTGCGGCAGCCAGCGGGTTGAAGCCCTGGCAGAAATAGCCGTTCACCTTGCCCTGGTTCATATCCTCAAAAACCTGGAGGATGTCGTACATCTTGTCCAGCTTGGGCAGCCAGTCAAAACACCAGCCGTTTTCCTCGGTGGCGGCATCGCCGTACCAGGCCTTCATGGTGCTGACAAAAAAGCGGCCGAAATGTTGCCAGTAACTCATCTGATTGGGCCGGGCCGGTTTGAGCGCGGAGCGCTCGATATAGGCGGCATAACTCTGCCAGCCCGCATCGGGCTGGATGGGCTGCATCGGCTGTTCAGGCGTCTCGCCGCCCTCTTCCAAGCTCTTCGGTCTGGTCTCGCCGGCCAGGTTCAGGTAGCCGGGCAAAAGGTTGCTGAGCAGGCCCAGGTCGGTCAGGCCCTGGATATTGGAATGACCGCGCAGGGCGTTTATACCGCCGCCGGCCATGCCGATATTGCCCAGAAGAAGCTGCATCATGCAGGTGGTGCGGATGATCTGCGAGCCTTTGGAATGCTGGGTCCAGCCCAGGGCATAGAGTACGGTCAGGGTTTTGTTCGGCACGGCGGTTTCCGCAATCATCCTGCAGATGCCCAAAAAATCCTCCTTGGGCGTGCCGCACACAGCTTCCACCATCTCCGGGGTATAGCGGCTGTAGTGCTTTTTCAGCAACTGATAGACGCAGTTCGGGTCTTGCATGGTCGGGTCGCTGGCCACATAACCATCCGGTCCCTTCCGGTACTGCCAGGTGCTCTTGTCGTAGCTGCGTCGTTCCGCGTCATAACCATTGAACAGACCGTCGCTGAAGGCAAAACCCTCGTCCACCAGGAAGGTGAAATCGGTGTAGTTGTTGACGTAGTCGTGGTTGATGGAACCAGTGCTCAAAAGATAGTTGAGCACTCCGCCCAGAAAGGCGATATCGCTGCCCGCCCGGATGGGGGCATAGACATCGGCCACAGAGGCCGAGCGGGTGAAGCGCGGGTCCACCACAATGAGTTTGGCCTTGTTGTGGGCCTTGGCCTCGGTGACCCATTTGAATCCGCAGGGATGGGCTTCGGCGGCATTGCCGCCCATGATCAGGATGAGGTTTGCATTTTTGATGTCAACCCAGTGGTTGGTCATCGCGCCGCGGCCGAACGTGGGGGCAAGACTTGCCACCGTGGGGCCGTGTCAGACCCGGGCCTGATTGTCAAAGGCAAGCATGCCCAAGCTGCGGACGATCTTGTGGGTGAGGTAACCGGTTTCGTTGCTGGCTGCTGAGGCGGCCAGAAAACCGGTGGAAACCCAGCGGTTGACCGTTTCCCCGTGCTCGTTTTTGGCGATGAAGTTGGCGTCCCGGTCTTCTTTCATCAGGGTGGCAATGCGGGTGAAGGCGTCGTCCCAGGAGATGCGCTCCCACTCCTTGCTGCCCGGCTTGCGGTACTCGGGGTAGCGCAGGCGGCCCTCACTGTGGATAAAATCGAGCAGACCAGCGCCCTTCGGACAAAGCGTACCCCGGTTCACCGGATGATCCGGATCACCTTCGATGTGCATGATACTGGGCTTGGCATTGAGCGAGCCGTCGCCCTGACTGTAGATGAGCAGACCACAGCCCACCGAACAGTAGGTGCAGGTGTTGCGCACCTCGGTTGCCCGCTGCAGCTTGTACTGGCGCACCCCGGCCAGGGCCTCTTTGGTGGGGCCCAAGCCCAGCGCGGCCATGCTGGAACCTGTCAGCCCCGCCGCACTGATTTTCATCAACTGGCGTCGTGTGAGTTGCATAGTTTCCCCCGATGAAGTGTGGAAATTGTTCCAATTCCTGCTCAAAGGCGCGGCCAAGATACTCTCTCAGACGATGCACTTTCTGAGACAGCAGCGGAAGCGCCTTGAGCTGAAACTGGAGCTGCGGATACCCGGCGGCTCTCTATCGCCCAGCAGGGCCTGGTGACACCAAGTGGCACCAGCAAGAACCACAATGTATCCACTCAACTGAAATCAGCTTAACAACAGTTGCGAAATATTCCCAGAGAAATAAAGCCTGCGCGCAATCAGGCAGAAGGCGGGTCAGAGCCTTGAATAACAGATGCTTTGGCACGAGCATCGGCAAACGGACGCATGCCTGAGCACTGACACAGCTCGGTCAAAGGAACTACTTTCAATCGGCGCTGCTTGAGGGCGGCAAAGATATGCTCCAGTTCGGCCGACCAGAGATCAAGAGCGGCACGGTCGCCCGAGCTGCACTTGAGCGTAATTTGCGGCGCAACATCGTGCAGTAAGACCAGATCACCCGGTCTGATCCTGGTGACAATACGCCGGGCAAGCCCTTGCAGCCGGCGGTTGCCCATGTCCCTGGCCCGGCAACTGAAATTGACTACTGTTAGCCCGGTCACATGCAGGGCCTCGGCATAGGCGGGCACATTCACCCCCACCGGCGGTCTAAAAAACACAGCTTTCACCCCATGGCGCGCCAGCACGCGCTGGGTAAGCGCTATTTCCCTGACCAGCCTGGCCGGGCTGCGGAACATGATGCAGTTCTCGTGGCTGTAGGAATGATTGCCCAGTTCATGGCCATCCTTGAGGATGGCGGCAATCAGCTCCGGATAGCGCCGCGCCCTCCTGCCGGCAACAAAGAAGGTGGCAGGGTATTCATATTTTCTCAGCAGGGCCAAAAGCAGAGGCGTAGATACCGGATCCGGGCCGTCGTCAAAGCTCAGGCTGATCTGCCTGTTCTTTCTGGGGCCACGGCTGATGACCGGATAGAAGAAACCCCAACCCGGAAACATGGGGGCAAGGCAGCAGGCTGCAACAAAGAGAGCAAGAGGGATCGCTGCGCACAGGGGCGCTGGAAAAAAGAGCAGACCGGCAAGCGCCAAGGCAAGCAGTCCGCTCTTCTCGGCCCAGGACAGGGGACGACCCCGGCTGCGCAGAAAAAGGTTACGGCGCTTACCTTGCACACAACCCAAACGACCATGCCTGGAAGGCCCGGCCTGCTCCATCAAGGTGCAACCAGCCAGAGGAGGGCGGCAATAGCCGCGGCTGCCGGCAGCAACACGTGCAGGGCGATCAACTGCCAGCGGTAGCGGTGGTACCACTGATCAAACTTTTGCAGCACAATCAGGCCGCCACAGAGCCTGCGCATGCGGTCAAGCCGCAGATAGACATCGTTATCCGACGGCGAATCGCTCTGAAAGGCCAGGGCCGGATAGGCCACATACATGCGTTTGCTTTCAAGATCACGCAGAAAATCGTCATAGGCGATGCCCTGCCAGGGGTGCTGCCGGATAACCTTTTCGGCAAAGGCGCGGGTGACGGCATAGGCATGGGTCAGACTGCGGTAGCGGATACGGGCTGCGGGCAGGCCGGGCAATTTCCAGCAGTTGCGCACCATGCAGCCGAGAAAAAACACATCCCATGCAGGATGGCTGTGCATAAAGCACAGCAGTTCGGCCAGGCGGCGGGGTGAATAGCGCAGAAAAACCACATCATCCTCAAAGATAAGGATGCGCTCCGCACCACTCTCAAGCCCTTTCTGCATGCAGCGCAGGTGGGATTCATAAATACCCTGCTCCGGATTTACGGCATGCTTCTCCACCAAGAGAAATTCAACCTGAGCCGTCAGGCCGACACGGGCAAACTGCGCCCGGGCCTCGACGCGGCGATCCTCCCGGTTGACCAGGGAAATGCAGTAGACCTTGTCAAAGAAAGACCAATCTCCTGTTCCATCGGCGCAGGGGCCTGTTTGCCTATTCTTGCCGCTTGCGCAGGCAAAACTCTTTTTGCTAGGATGCGTGGCCACTGGTGTGTCTGGTATGCTTAGTATGCTTATACATGTGCAGGTTGCCGGTTCTGAACAATATCGTTCAACTTCAGTATCTTCACGCAAAAACATGAACATCAGCCTGATCCACCCGGCCGGTTCCAACTGGATGCCCGGCAAAAAAGACGTGAGCGCCACGGCTAACCGCATGGCTCCCCTGGGGCTGCTCTCCATGGCCGCCTACCTGGAAGAACGGGGCCACCGCGTGCAGGTGCTGGACTGCCTGGGGCCTAAGCCGCCCAAAGACGCGGCAGAGGCTGCCCGGCAGGTGCTGGCCTCAGGGCCGGAACTGGTCGGCCTGAGCGCCACCACCTCGGGCTTTCTCGACGGTTACGACATTGCCGCTGCCATCAAGGCCGAACAGGTGGATCTTCCCATAGTTTTCGGCGGGGTGCATGTGTCTGCCCTGGGTGCTCGCCTACTGGAAGATTTTCCCCTGATCGATTACCTCTGCCTGGGCGAAGGCGAGCAAACCCTGTACGAACTGGCAGAAGGCCATGCAGCGGCGGATATCAACGGTCTGGTCCGGCGCGATGGTGAAAGCCTGCGCACGAATCCACCGCGCCGGCATCTGGCCGACCTGGACAGCCTGCCCTTTCCGGCCTATGAAAAACTGCTCGGTTTTCCCGGCCGGTACCACCTACCCCTGTTCAGTTATGTGCACACGCCCGGCGCAACCATGATCACCAGCCGCGGCTGCCCCTATCAGTGCTCCTACTGCGACCGTTCAGTGTTCCACCAGGGCTACCGCGCCAACTCGGCGGCTTATATTTACGAACATATCCGCTATCTGCGCCGGCGTTTCGGCGTACGTCACATCAATATTTACGACGACCTCTTCACCCTGAACCGGCCGCGCATCGAAACCTTATGCACCATGCTGGCGGAAAGACCGCTGGGGGTGCAGTTCAACTGTGCGGTCAGGGTTGGCCATGCCGATCCGGAATTACTGGGGCTGCTTAAACGCGCCGGTTGTCTGATGGTGTCTCTTGGCATTGAAAGCGGCGAGCCTGCGCTTCTGGATGTGCACAAACCGGGCGTGTATCTGGAGACGGTACGGGAGACCGTAGCGCGGATTCAGCAGGCAGGACTGCGGGTGAAGGGTTTGTTTATGCTGGGCTTGCCCGGAGAAAGCGTAGCCTCGGCCCGAAAAACCAGTGATTTCGCGCTCTCGCTGGGCCTGGATGACATGAACATGGCCAAGTTCACCCCCTTCCACGGCGCACCGATCTGGCGTGATATTGCGACCTTAGGTGAGTTCAAGGAAGACTGGCGGCTCATGAACTGCCTCAACTTCGTCTTTTTGCCCAGAGATATCGATTCCTGGGAAAGCCTGGATCTGCTCTACAACACCCATGTCAAACGCTTCTATTCGGATGCCGCCTGGCGCAGGCGCTTCCGTTCCCGCCTCTGGCAGCACCGCCACAGCCTCTACCGGCTGGTACGGCATCTGCCGGATTTCCTCATGGCCATGCGCGCTTTTGAGCCTAAAGAAAATAAACAATAGCCGCTGGAGTCATTCTTTCGCCCAGGTGCTGTAGGGCCGGCGGCTGAGCATGGCATTGGTGTAGCGGCTGTCTGCGCTCACCTCTTCTCCTACCCAGTCTGGCTTGACAAATGCCTGCTCAGCAAAAGCGAGTTCCACCTCAATCAGAATCAGGCCGCTGTTCGCGCCGGAAAACTCATCTACCTCCCAGATGAGGCCCGCGTGCTCAATACGGTAGCGGGTCTTCTCGATGAGCGGCAAAGGGCAGAGTAAAAAGAGTTCGCGCGCATCCGCCAAAGGAATGGGATATTCAAATTCGGCCCGGCTGATGCCCTGACTTGGCCCTTTGATGGTGAGAAAGGCCTGATCCCCAGCCAGACGAACCCGTACGGTTTGTTCCTTGCTCGCGCACAGGTAGCCCTGCAGATACGGGGCACCTGCCGCGCGGCCGCGCCAGCCCTCGCTTGCCGGAAGAAATTTGCGCTCGATTTCCTGCGCCATGGCTGTGCCTGTTTGTATCTACTATTCGTCTGCTTCGGCCTGCTTTATAAAATGGGCTTCAAGGCGGCTGAGCAAAAGCGGGCTGGTTTCACCGGGGACAATATCCTCCGGCGCATGGAAGATAACCGTTTGGAACGCCAGCTCTTCATCGCCGAAGCCGCGGTGCACCTTTTGCACGCCATTGATACGGTCAAGCACCACCTGATGATTCGGGTTGCCGGTTTTCGGCAAGAGCAGCCACAGTAGGTCCTGACGAAAACGGGACAGCATGTCCACATTGCGAATGCGCTCGCTGATGCGATAGATAAAGGTATCCATCAGTTCCATGCCGGCCCGGCTGGAATCGGCATCCACCTGGCCGACAAACTCCAGCTTGATGCCGATGAGGGTGAAGGTTTCGCAGGAATTGCGGCCGCAGAAATCCAGCAGCCAGTTGACCATATTGGCAAAGAAATGCGGGGTGACCAGGTTGGTTTCATTGAGCCGGCCCGTGGGGTCATGCACCACCCCCGTCTTGAGGGCGGCAATGCCTGCTGTGGTCAGCTCGTAGCTGTAAATCTGGCGCACCAGCAGGCGGCCAACCGGTGTTTGGTTGCCGCAGCGCAGACAATGGGCCTGCGCTGCGGGCTGGGTGAAACTGTTGCTGCAGCTCCGGCAGACCAGGGCGCCGTGCACCCAGTCGTAATCGGTTTTGATCTGCTGGAACATGGCATGGCACCGGTTGCAGCGCAGATTGTCGTCGCTCGCTGCCTGGGAAGTGGCTTCCTCTGCGGTGTAGCCGCAGGCGAGGCACTGGATAAAGAAGCTCTCTTCAATATCCGCCCCCTTGCACTGCGGGCAATGATCGATCAGGTTGAGCTGGAGGCTGCTGCAAACCGGGCAGTGGCTGGTCCGGTCAACAAGGCCTCGCCGCTGCAAATAGTTCCATTCACACAGGGTGGCCAGCCGGGCCGCGACCAGATGGGCCGAGCCGAGCATAGCCTCAAGCAGGGTGTAGGCGTAGGCGTACTCGTCCAGCCAAACTCGGTGCGGCGCAAGCTGCCTGTCGGGCCGGGAATAGAGCAGAGCTAGGATGCGTAAGTAGTCGTTGGCATCGACATGAAAAACGGAATCATTCAGATCTGCCAAGCGGCGCAGCACCGGTTCGCCTTCCGTCCCAGCATCCGTCACGGCGGCAACAAACCCATCGGTGAGCAAGTCAAGTGGTTTGCCGAAACTCTCCAGGGTGTAGAGCGGCTGCAGACTGGTGCGCGCATCCTGACGCAGGATGTGCACCAGCCGGACTACGGCCTTGGAATCACTGTGGGCGAGCACAAAAACGCTGTTGCGCTGCTCTTCAAAAGAGATCTCATCAATGTCTGTGCAGAATTGCACTGCTTCGTCCGGGTACTCTTCGATGAAGCCCGGCAAATCCTCTGGTGGCACAAAACAGACAAGTTTCATGTGGTCAGCACTCCCCAAAAGGAATCAAAACACCGCTACTATCGCCTACCGTATCAGCACAATGCTACCATAAACCCGAAGATTACTCAGCAATTCCCTATCTTTCGTCCCAAACTTGCAACCTAAAAAATGACCGGCCCAGGCGCAAGCATAATGTACAGCCCGTGTTCCGGCCGGCCGGGGCGCATCTTGCTGTTGCAAAAAACCGCGCGAACATCTACAACATGGGCGTCAACAGGCAGGCATAGTTCAATCCAAGCGTAGGGAGGATGCCATGGACAGCAAGCTGCACAGTCTTCTGCAAGACATCGCCCAGAAAAAAGGCAACATAACCGTACTCACCGGTGCGGGCATCTCCGCAGAAAGCGGTATCCCCACCTTCCGCGGGCCCGAGGGCTACTGGACGGTCGGTTCCACCGTCTACCAGCCCCAGGAGATGGCCACCTTTGCCATGTTCTCGCACATTCCCGATGAAGTATGGAAGTGGTACCTCTACCGCATGGGGGTGTGCCGCAACGCAGAACCCAATGCCGGCCACTACGCCCTGGTGGACATGGAACACCATCTGGCCGATCGCTTCATCCTGATCACCCAGAATGTCGATGGCCTGCACCTGCGCGCGGGCAACAGCCTTGAGCGCACCCTGCAAATCCACGGCAATGTGCACCACATGCGCTGCTCGCTGGAGTGCACCGGCACAGTCTATCCCATTCCCACTGAGGTAGAGGCCAAGGGGAAGGAAGATGCCCTCACCGAGACCGACCGCCGCCACCTGCGCTGCCCGCAGTGCGGTGCTCGCACCCGGCCGCATATACTCCTCTTTGACGAGAGCTACAACGAACAGCACTATCATTTTTACAGCGCCCTGAACGCGGCCAAAAAAACCGATCTTTTGATCGTGGTCGGCACGGCAGGCGCAACCAATCTGCCCAACCAGGTCGGCCGCGAGGTCTTTCGTCAGGGGGGCGCGATTGTGGACATCAATATAGAAACAAACCCCTTTGCTCAGCTAGCCGAGCAATGCGAGCGCGGATTTTTCTACTGCGCACCCAGCGCCAGTGCCCTGCCCGCCATCGCGGCAGTGCTCTTGGGCAATTAATTTTCCCAGTTTTTTCAGCCCTTTCCCGGCACCAGTCTCAGAACCATGGATATCAGTACGTACCGTCAGGACTACCAGAATACGCCCCTGACCCGTGATCAACTCCACGCCGATCCTGTGCGGCAGTTCAGCCTCTGGTTCCAGCAGGCCTGCGAGGCGGGCATCAGTGAACCAAACGCCATGAGCCTAGCCACCGTGGCCGCCAACGGTCAGCCCAGTTTGCGCACCGTGCTGCTCAAGTTCTATGATGAACAGGGTTTTGTTTTCTACACCAACTTCGGCAGCCGCAAGGCCAAGGAGATGGCTGCAAACCAGCAGGTTGCCCTGCTCTTTCCCTGGGTGGGTCTGGCCCGTCAGATAACGATCACCGGTACGGCCGGCCGGATCAGCACCGCAGAGTCGGCCCGTTATTTTGCGAGCCGCCCGAGGGAAAGCCAGCTTGGGGCCTGGGTGTCGCGGCAGAGCGAGGTCATCTCGTCGCGCCGGCTGCTCTTGCAGGAATTTGAGAAAGCCAAGAAGAAATTTCTTGAGGGTAAAATCCCCCTGCCGGATTTCTGGGGCGGCTACCGGGTTGTTCCAACCGGTATTGAATTCTGGCAGGGACAGACCAGCCGCCTGCACGACCGTTTTCTCTACCGCCGCCGGCCGGACAGCAGTTGGACGCTTGAACGCCTAGCCCCCTGAGCATATCTTTCCTTGTCTTGTCATTACGCTCTTTTTTCTTCTTTTTTGTTTCCCCAACATGATTGTGCATAAATTCTTCCCTTTGCTCTTTCTTTTTTTCTGCACCTGCCTGCCCCTACATTTGTCCGAAGCAGCAGAAACCCATCTCCAGGCCCAAGCAGGCACCAAAAAAGAGGCACAGGCCAAAAACAGCAAAGCCGCACCTGCAGCGGAAAAAGAGGGTGAGGGCGTCTTCACGGGCTTCACCTCTGCCCTGGGCGGCAAAGGTACAGCCCTGCCCGGCAAGACGCCGGAAGAGAAACTGGATATGCTGAGCGCCCTGCTCAAGCAGGGAAAAAATCTGCGCCAGGATGTAAGCATGGTGCAAGAGGCCATGGAACGCAATCCTGAAGCTGCGGACAAGACCGAGTTTGTGGACCGGATCAATGCTCTGAACCAGCAGTTGAATGAGTCCAGCCGCGATTTTGAACGCATCGCCACCGGAGTGGAACTCTCAACCTTTGAGCCGCAGAGTCAGAAAAAGCCCTTCAACTGGAAGGATGAATTTTCCGCCCTGCTTGATCCTATGATCAAGGAGATGCGTGATCTTACCGCACCCACCAAGCAAAAGGCTGATCTGCGCGACCAGATAGAAACCCTGAGCAAACAGGTGCAGACAGCGTCCCAGGCGGTCGAAAACCTCAAGACCCTGGGCAAGGCCAGTCAGGATGAGGCCATGGTCCGCCAGCTTGAGACCCTGCAGGAAACCTGGAACGGGGAGCAGGCCCGCCTGAGCGGCAAACTGGAACTGGCCGAAATGGAGCTGCACACCCTCTCCACCCAAAGCGGCTCCCTGTTTGAAAAAGTTAGAGACAGCCTGAGCCGCTTTTTTAAAACCCGTGGTCTCTACCTGTTTTTGGCCCTGCTCGCCTTTGCCCTCACCTTCTTCCTTTTGCGCTACCTGATCAACCTGCTTTTGCGTCACCTGCCCAAGGACAAACACGGCCGGCCGCACATGTATGCGCGGCTGATCACCATTTTTGCCCACTTCGCCTCAATACTCTTGGCCATGGCCGCCCTGCTCGCCGTGTTCTACATCGTGGCGGACTGGTTCATGATCAGCCTGGTAGTACTCATCTTCATCGGCATCCTGTGGGCCGTGCGCCAGACCCTGCCGGCCCAATGGCAGCAGTCGCTGCTCATGCTCAACATGGGCCCGGTGCGCGAGGGCGAGCGCTTGGTGCTCGACGGCGTTCCTTGGCGAGTCGACAGCCTGGGGGTCTTCTGCCGTATCTCCAACCCGGCCCTTGATCAGGTGCGGCGCATACCGGTTGAACAGATGCTCAAGCTGATCTCCCGCCCCTATGATCTGGAGGAACCCTGGTTCCCCTGTAAAAAAGGAGACTTCATCAAGCTTGGCGCAGATAATGTGGTCCAGGTCGTCAGCCTGTCGCACGAACAGGTGGAAGTGCTGCGCGCAGGCATGGCCACCATCTATCCCACTGCAGATTTTCTGCGCATGGCCGCCGCCAACATGAACCGGAAATTCTCGGTCAGCACCACCCTGCCCCTCTCCTATGACCTGCAAGCGGAAGCGACCGGCACCATTCCGGAAACACTGCGCAGCTACCTGCAAAAGAGGCTTGACGAAGAGGGCTACAGTTCCAAGTGTCTTAGCGTAACCTGTGAATTTGCCCAGGCCAATGCATCCTCCTTGGATATCGCCGTTATCCTGGACTTCGAAGGCGATATGGCCGGGCTCTTCTACCGCCTGCGGCGGGCGCTGCAGCGCTGGTGCGTGGACTGCTGCACGGAAAACAAATGGGATATCCCTTACAACCAGATCGTCGTGCATACTGCAGCGCAGGCGCAATAGAAGCAGGCGTACTAGAACCTACTCCCTCAAACCTGCTCCAAGGACGACTCAAAGAGCATGCTGAACGAAGAACACATCCAGGCCCTGCGCGATATTGTGGGGCCGGAGCATGTCGCCACCAGCCGCACGGCCCGGCTCACCCACTCCTTTGACGCCACCCAGCGCCAGTTCATGCCCGAGGCGGTGGTGCATCCGGTAAGCACCGAAGAGGTAGCGGCTATAGTGCGGCTTGCGGCCCAACACCGTCTGCCGCTCTTACCGCGGGGGGCGGGCAGCGGTTTCACCGGCGGCGCGCTGCCCGTGCAGGGCGGCATCGTGGTGGTGCTCACGCGCATGAACCGTATTCTTGAAATTGATACCGACAACCTGGTTGCCGTGGTTGAGCCTGGGGTGGTTACAGCAAGATTGCAGGAGGCGGTGGAAAAGCTCGGCCTTTTTTACCCGCCGGACCCGGCTTCCAAGGATTTCAGCACCCTGGGCGGCAATGTTGCGGAATGCGCGGGTGGGCCCCGCTGCGTCAAATACGGGGTCACCCGTGATTATGTCTTGGGGCTGACTGTGGTGACGCCAAGCGGAGAGATTATCCGCACCGGCGGCCGCACCATGAAAAATGTGGTCGGCTACGATTTGACCAGGCTCTTTGTGGGTTCGGAAGGCACCTTGGGCATAGTGACCGAGATTATCCTGCGGCTTTTACCCAAACCTGCGGCCAAACGCACCATGCTCGCCACCTTTGCCCATATCGATGGCGCGGCCGAAGCGGTCTCTGCCATTATCCGGGGCAGAATCATCCCCACCACCCTTGAGTTCATGGATGCCTCGGCCATAGACTGCGTGCGCGGCCTACCGGGTATCGAACTGCCTGAAGACTGCCGGGCCCTGCTCATCATCGAGGTGGATGGCGACAGCGAACAACTCGGCCCCCAACTCGACCGCATCATCACCCTGATGCAGCCGCTCGGCCTCATCAAGGCCACCATCGCGCGCGACAGCAGCGAAGCCGAGGCCCTGTGGCGGGTGCGGCGCAGCGTCAGCCCGAGTTTGCGCAAGCTGGGGCCCAACAAGTTCAATGAAGACATCGTGGTGCCGCGCTCCAAGGTGCCGGAGATGATCCGGGCTCTGGACGGCATATCCCGGCGTCTGGCTGTGCCCATCATCAACTTCGGCCATGCCGGTGACGGCAATATCCACGTCAATGTGATGGTGGATCTGCGCGAGCCGGGCATGCAGACCAAGGTGGATACAGCCCTGGCCGACATCTTCAAGACCACGATCGCCCTAGGCGGCTCGGTGAGCGGAGAGCACGGCATCGGCATTGCCAAGCAGCCTTTTATTGCCCTTGAGCTGGATCCCTCCACCCTGGCGGTGATGCGGGCGGTGAAGGCAGCCCTTGATCCGCAGGGCATCATGAATCCGGGTAAAATCTTTCCGAAAGAAAGCAGTCTTGCCCTGCCTGCATTGAAGGCGGAGGCGAATCAAGCCGGATGAGTAAGCCTGAGATCCACAAGGACCTGGCCGACTACAGCCGGGAGTTGGGTGAATGCGTACGTTGCGGCGCCTGCCAGGCACAGTGCCCGGTCTATCTTGAAACCGGTAAGGAAGGTGCGGTGGCTAGGGGCAAGATTGTGCTGGCTGCGGAGATGCTGGCCGGCAGGATGGATCTGGATCCTGAGGCCATAGACGATCTTTCCCTGTGCCTGCTCTGTGGGGCCTGTGTAAAGAACTGTCCCAATCAAGTGCCCACCGACGCCATCGTCAGCGCCCTGCGGCGCGAGATCAGCGCACAAAAGGGACTGAGCGCCATCGGCAAGGGCGTGGCGGCGCTCACCGGCCACCCGCGCCTACTGGGCAATCTGGTGCGTGGGGCCGGGCTTTTTTCTTCACTGTTCTTTAAAAAGATTCCAGAAACCAGCGGTCTGCGCCTGCGCTTCTCGCCGGAAAGCCTGAAAGACCGCATCCTGCCGCCGCTGCCCAGCCGCAACCTCTTTGCCCGCCTGCCCGAGCGCTTGCAGGGGCAGCCCGGCAAGGCCGCAGTGGCCTTTTTTGCCGGTTGCAGTATCACCTATCTCTATCCGGAAATGGGCGAGGCAGCAGTGCGCCTCTTGCACCGCCTGGGCTATACCGTGCTGGTCCCGCGCAGCCAGGGCTGCTGCGGCATGCCGGCACTCACCTCCGGCAATGCAGACTTGGTGGAGCAGTTGGTGCACAGCAATGTTACCGCCTTTTCAGGAGAGAAGATTGACGCCATCATCACGGCCTGCGCCTCCTGCGGCTCCACCCTGAGCCGATTCTACAGCGAGATCAAGGGCGAAGCAGCAGGCGACATACCGGAAAAGGCCATGGATATCCATGTCTTCCTTAAAAAGGAGGGCTGGATTGATCGTCTGGCCTGCCTGCCCAAGGCCGAGAAGCGGGTGCGGGTTTGCTACCATGATCCCTGTCATTTGAAAAATCATGGTATTACGGCAGAACCCCGTGCCCTGCTTACGGCCCTGCCCACGGTGGACTATGTGGAAATGGAGGGGGCGGGCCTGTGCTGCGGTCTGGGCGGCACCTTTGCCGCCGGCAGGCCGGAGATCAGTCAGGGCATTGCCGGCCGTAAGGTTCCGGGCCTTGCCGCCAGCGGCGCGGACCTGGTGGCCAGCGGTTGTCCGGGTTGCATCATGCAGCTCTCCAATATCATCCACCAGGCCGGGCTGCCCATGCGGGCCGTGCACACCTTGGAGCTTGCCCTGGCAGCCTACGGGGAAACCCTTTGCGAGGCTTCATCCGGCTGTGATTCTGGTCACGTGCCCGGCTCATCCTAGCCATAATGGCTGCCAGTAGGCCTTAAAAGACCTGCCCCTTTGCAAA
>JAUNUN010000099.1 GCA_030538155.1 bacterium | reverse complement strand
CCGTCCTGCGTGGCCACATAGGTGAAATCCGCCACCCAAAGCTGACCCGGTCGGGTCGCGGTAAATTGCCGCTTGACCAGATCGGGCACGCGCTCCTGCTGTGGATCGCTGATGGTGGTGCGCCGCTTCTTACCGCGAACAACACCCCGAAGACCATGCAGCCGCATCAGTCGTTCAACTGTGCAACGGGCCACGACTATCTCTTCCCGATTAAGCTGCCGCCACACCTTACGGGCTCCGTAAACCCGAAAATTCTCCTCCCAGACCCGCTGAATATGGACAAGCAGCATCTGATCGCGAAGAAGACGGGGCGGAATTGTGCTGAGATCTGTCTCCCGCTGCTTGTGGCAATAATAGGTTGACGGGGCGATCGGCAAAAGGGCGCAGATCGGTTCGACCCCGTACAAAGTGCGATGTTCATTGATAAACGCCACCATTACCTGGGTTTGCGGTCGAACTCCGCCTGGGCGAAAAAAGCGGCAGCCTTGCGCAGGATCTCAACAGCACGCTTGAGTTCGCGGTTCTCCCGTTCCAGCTGTTTAAGCCGTTCTTGCTCGCTTTTCCGGCCCAAATCATTTGCCTGGCCGCCTATTGATGCTTTGCACCAGGTTATCAAGGTCTCGGGCGTACAGCCTATTTTGCCGGCAATAGAGCAAATGGCCGCCCAGTTTGATGCGTATTCTCCTTGCTGCTCCTGCACCAAGCGAACCGCACGTTCCCGAACTTCTGCACTGTATCTCTTATGGGTATTCATGACTCCATTCTCTCAGACTTTGGAGCATCCCACAATACCGGGGCGGTTCATGATGTGGGTTGGCCGGTATTTTTACGCCCGCTAGACGAAACGGGCGCGGCGTGAGATCAAGCGGTTGAAGGTTTTTCTGGGCCGGGTGTATCGGGATATTATTCGTAAAATCAATGGGAAGGATGATCTGCAAACCGTGTTCTCAGCGGAACTTGCTCTGGCCAAGCGTTTGCCCATTCAGCAGCGGCAAAACAAGAACAAGCTCTACAGCCTGCACGCGCCCGAGGTGGAGTGCATCGGCAAAGGCAAGGCACACAAGAAGTTCGAATTTGGGGTCAAGGTGAGTGTGGCGGTGACCAACCGTGACAACTTTATCGTGGGCATGCAGTCTGAGCCGGGCAAGCCTTACGACGGCCACACCCTGGCCGGGGCGACCACGCAGGTGGAACGGATCACCGAGCAGGCGATCAAGCGGGCTTTTGTTGATCGAGGTTATCGTGGCCACAAACTGAAATTGCTGCAGGTGTTGATCAGCGGCAGCAAGTGAGGCCAATGCGCCGCAGATGAAGAAGGAGCTGAAACGGCGAAACGCTATCGAACCAGTGATCGGCCACATGAAGGCGGACGGCAAACTGGGACGCAACCACCTTTTGGGTGGTTTGGGCGACAAAATCCATGCCGTTCTGTGCGGAGCTGGGCACAATATCCGGTTTATCCTCAGGAAACTGAGGGAGCTGTTGCTTTTTTTGTGCGCCGGGATGCTTGCTTGGCTTTTGGAAGGCTCAAATTGGCTTTTACGACTCGTTAACCGCCTTGCTTGGCTCCAAGCAGATGATGCCTTGACCCAAGCGGCAAGATAAAAACACCCTTTTTCAAGGGCGACTAGATAGAATCAGTTCTTGTGTAAACCACCCCTAGTGCACCAGTGCATGTATGCGCCTACGCAACACCCTGTCCCGTCTGCCGCATCAATTCAAGAAAGGCCTCTTCGCTCAAAACGGCAATACCAAGCCGCTCGGCCTCGGCCAGTTTACTGCCCGCCTTGGCTCCCGCCACCAGATCGGTCACGCGCCGACTCATGGAGGAAGCAACCTGGCCGCCTGCAGCCCGCACTATCTGTTTGGCCTCGTTCCGGGAAAGACCGGCCAAGGTGCCGGTAAAAAGGAAAACGCGCTCGCCTATGCCCATTTCTTGCGGCCGCTCTTTCGTACTGATGCGCAAACCGGCGCCATGAAGCCGCTCCAGCAGCAGAATGGATGCCGGGTCATGAAAAAAACCA
>JAUNUN010000054.1 GCA_030538155.1 bacterium | reverse complement strand
GTGGCATTTCATGGATGACACCGGGTGAGACATTCGCAACCAATACACGCGCTGACTCCATGGCAAGAATCTTGCCGAAGTCCGCCGGCATGGGCTCCTGCGTCGGCATGTGTCTAACCAGCTTTTGATCCTGCCCAGGCTGCGGGCCGGAGCCATGGGGTGAGGAACATCCCGCTGTAAGGGTCATGAGCGCAAAGAAAAGCGCCGCCAGAGGGACGAATACATTTTTGACTGTCTGCATGTCTTTTCTCCTTCAGGTAATGGCAATCAGATCAAGGGGATGCCGCTGTTGCGTGCACCGGCGTGCACCGTTTTTTTTAATTGCAGTCTATTATATGGCAGTAAAGGTGACATGGTTCAAACAAATAACAAGAAAGAATGGAAAAGGCGCAAAAAAACGGGATGTTTCGTCCATCAGCCGGGTTCTCCGTGCCTGCCGCCGATTGGGATATATCAGGCCGTCTTGCCAAGTAAAGCTTCGTTTGCGTATGATTGTTTGCGTATAATGCATGGTAGTGCTGCTTCGGGCAGGCATGAGTGAGTGCATGTGCGCCACTCCTTTTTATGTGCCCAGCCTCGGGCTGCAGGTATCAACAGTCCTTAAACACGCTTGCATGACCATGGATTTTTTTGAAGCGCAGGAATGCGCCCGTCGCAATACCGTCAAGCTGATGCTGCTCTTTGGCCTGGCCATTGTCGTTATCCTGGCCTTCACCAATCTGGTGCTCTACTACAGCTTGTACCTGGAAGGGGCGCTCTACAACATGGGGCCGGACGGGATCAGGGAACCGAGCTGGGGCCTGGGGGCCGTATTCTGGATCAACCTGGCGGTGCTCGTGCTTATCCTGGGCGGTACGGTCTATAAGATCAGCGCGCTCTCCAGCGGCGGCGATGCCGTTGCCGCCATGCTGGATGGCGTGCCCATTTTCAGCGATGATCCCTATCCGGAACGCAAACAACTGCTCAACATTGTTGAGGAGATGGCCATTGCTTCCGGCGTACCCGTGCCCCAGGTGTATGTTTTGCCCGAGCCGGGCATCAATGCCTTTGCCGCCGGTTTTGAGCAGAGCGACACTGTTATCGGGGTAACGGCCGGGGCCTTGCAGAGCCTGAACCGCGAACAACTCCAGGGAGTGATCGCCCACGAGTTCAGCCATATCCTCAGTGGCGATATGCGCCTCAATGTGCGGCTGGCCGGAGTCTTGCACGGCATCATGCTTTTGGGTCTGGTCGGCCGTAACCTGTGCTATTCCCATGAGACCGACGACTACGGCAGGCGTAAAAGTTCGTTTTCCCTGTCGCTTGCGGGCATCGGCCTGATTGTTATCGGCTATGCCGGTTATCTCTGCGGCAGGATAATCAAGGCGGCAATCTGCAGGCAGCGGGAATACCTGGCAGATGCGGCGGCGGTACAGTTCACCAGAAATCCGCAGGGTATCGGCGGCGCTTTGTTGCAGATAGGCGCAAGCCGGCAGGGCGGGCTCTTGCGCCACCACAAGAGCGAGCAGATGAGCCATGCCTTTTTCAGCAATGCCTTACCTTTTGGCTTTTTTTCACGATTGTGGACCACGCATCCGCCCCTGGCCATGCGCATTCATCGTATTCTGCCGGACTGGAACGGAGAATTCCCCACCCTGGGCGTGACCAGTGCGCCTAGTAGCCAACAGGCAGCACAACAGACAGCAGGAGCGGCGGTTCAGCGCGGCAGCCGGTCTGCCCTCACCCTGGAGGGCGCGGCAGTTACGGCGGCAAGCCTTGTTGGTGCTGCAGGCACAGTCAATGAGGCGCATGTGGCCACAGCCCGCATCCTGAATACAAGTTTTCCCGAAATTTTACGCAAGGCGACCCACGACCCTTTTGCAGCCCGGGCCCTGATCTTTTTCCTGCTCTTGGATGAGCAGGCAGAAGTGCGGGAGAAACAACTACAACACCTGAAAAATGCGGCTGATCGCGGTGTGTATGCGGAAATCAGACGGCTTGCGAAGAGCGGCGTCCGGGCCGCCACCGGCCAGAAAATCCCCCTGGTGGACCTGGCTTTGCCGCGTTTACGCAGTCTGAGCCCTGGGCAGGCCCGGCTCTTTCTCGACAATCTCCAGGTGCTGATCAGGGCGAATGGACGCATCTCCCTGTTTGAATGGTGTCTGGCCAAGATGGTGCGGCAGTATGTGGCAGGCTTGCTGCCGGGCCGCAAACCCGCAGGCAGACCCGTAGCTGATTTAGAGGCAGTGGCCGATGAGGCGGCAGTGCTCTTTTCCGCCTTTAGCCACCTTGCCGCAAAGGCCGAAAAACAGGACTGTAATGCAGAAGAGCTTTTTGCCGCCGCCCGTGCCGAGGCCGGGCTAACCGGGCTATCCCTGTTACCGGCAACAACACTTGGCCTGGGCACAGTCGACAAGGCCGTGGACAGACTTGCCGCCCTTGTCCCGAGCGAGAAGGCCCGTTTGCTGCGCGGCTGTGTCTACTGCCTGTGCAGCAATACCGCCATTCCACAGCAACAATGGGAACTGCTGCGCGGATTGTGCGCGGCACTTGCAGTGCCCATGCCGCCCATGTCCGGTTCTGCATGAACTGCGACCAGGGTGCGAGTAGAGTATGCGCATAGTTGTCGTCGGTACCGGCGGGGCCGAGAAAACAACCTTTGCGCGACAGATTGCAGCCTGCCTTGAGGCCCCGTATGTGGAGCTTGATGCCCTGTACTGGTTGCTTGGTTGGCAAAAACGCCCGCTGGAAGAGTTTCAGGCCCTGGCAGCCTCGGCCACAACGGGTGCGAGCTGGGTGGTGGATGGCAACTACAGAAGCGCACGTGAGATTATCTGGCTCCAAGCCACACACGTTGTTTGGCTGAACTACAGCCGGGCAACCATTTTGCGCAGGATCATCCGGCGTACCTTGCAGCGCTCTCTTACAAGCCGGCCCCTGTGGGGCGGCAACCAGGAAAGCCTGACCAAGGCGTTCTTTTCAAGAGAAAGCATCATCCTCTGGTCGCTGACCACCTTTGCCGAAAACCGACGCGACTACACAGAAATCAGGCAAGCGGGCACCTATCCGGCCCTACACTGGCAGGTGCTCTATAGCCCGCTGGAGGCCGATCAGTTTTTGGCCGATCTTTGTCGCGAAAGGAATACGGCCATAGTCAAAGAAAAAACCCGCAACCAGTAACCGGTTTGCGGGTTGTAAGCCTTGTGTGTGTCTCAGGCATTACACATTGGAATCGAGCAGGTGGCGCAGCAAGTGAGCGGGCGGATGTGGCAGGACGTGAACTATCTCCAGAAAAATCGGGCACTTCAACCTGCTTCTCGGCTGCCTGCGTATCGAGTTGCGAGCAGGAAAGAGTCTCCTTTTGCAAGCGGGTAACGGGCTAGACAGTGCAGGGGCCGGGCGTTTTCTTCCCTGAAGAGGGAGAGGGCATCAAAACAGATTCCTTGCAGAAGGGCCGCAGGGAAGCGGCGTTCAAGTTCTTCGGCAACACGTTCCCGTTCTTTTGGGTCGGTGACTGGGCCGGTTAAGGTGAGGTGGAAGCGGAATTCATCCAGCACGTAGGGATAACCCCAGGCCTGAAGCATGGCCTCCTGGTTTGGGCTCAAACCGGCAGCACGACGTTTTTCCAATTCCATTGCCGTGGGGGGCTGGCGTAAATCGTCAAAGTCACGCACCAGATCGGCGGCAATTTTCTGTAGTGCAGGAGGCTCCTGTGTAACCAGGCAGAAGAAGTTGCCCAGCAGAGCAAGCTTGAGCTGGGGCAGCATAAATGCGGACAGCCCCGCTGCATGCGTGTGCAGCCGTTTATCCAAATCTTCCGCGCAAGAACCCGGTTTCAGGACAAAGGGCGGTTTCAAGGTGGCGTGGAAGCCGTAATGACGGGGAGACTGGAGCAATCTGTCCAGCCGTGCCGGATCAAGGCCGGAAACAACGGGCAGCGGCTGGAGTTCTTTTCCCCGGATATCGCGCCCAAGCCAGGCAGCCGCAGCCCGCGCCAAAGGAGTTTCAGGCGCCGGGGAGAAATAGATGGCAAAGCGCTGCATGGATCTGCCTAATTTCCTGTCGTTTTAACGGTCGTGTCGGACACGTGTCGGCTTATCAAAGGGCTGGACAATTTTGCCGGCAAGCCTCGCGGCCGGCCGGCGTTCATATGCCACCGTTGCCAACCGGAACAATGTTCAGTTGCCGCTCAACTGTTTCTTTACTTCGATTTGATCGCGAATTGGGTCGTAGGCCGCATCGGTAGTGGGAGCATAACCGTACACCTTCAGCTGCTCCAGGCCCACGGAATCACGGTAGGAGATAAAGGCCTCCTTGAGGGCTGCTTTCAACGATGCAGGAAGGTCTTTCCGATAAGCCATGGGAGATGCGGGAATGAGTTCAGACTGCCAGATGACGCGGAAATCCTGTTCCGTGTTCCAACCCTTGCCGTTGCCGCGTTCCAGATTCATGTCGCTTGTAGAGGCGAGATCCACTTTGCCGCCTTTGACGGCAAGGATCGCGGCCTCGTGGTTGCCGGGATAGCTTACCTTGGCAAAATATTTTTCCGGATCAATTTTGAGTTCCTTCACAAAGTACACGGTGGGCACCAAGGTGCCGCTGGTGGAATTCGGATCCGTGAAGGCAAACACCTTTCCCTTGGCGTCTTCAATACTGTGGATGGGGGAATCGTTGCGGACAATGATCACACTGCGGTATCCATTGCGGCCATCTTGCAAAATCTGCACGGCAAAGGCTTCGGCATTGGCGCGCTGCGCTGCATCCACATAGGATTTTGGGCCAAAATAGGCAAGATCGATGTGTTTGAACTGCATGGCCGTGATGACACCGGCATAGTCCGTGGCAACCTGCATCTTCACAGGCAGGCCGAGTTGCTGTTCCAGATACTCGCGCAAGCCATTGAAGCGTTGGGTAACGTTGTCGGAAGATTCAGTCGGAATGACACCGAAATTGAGTTGTTTGGGCCAATCGGCCGGCGGGGCGGCAAGGGCAGGCGAAACAGCAGCCATACCGACGAACAGGGTGGCAAGAAGCGAGACAAAAAAGCGCATGGGCATCCTCATTGGGCGGTTTTTAGATTGCAGAACTCTTGTGCTGGTTGAGCTTCTCGGCGATCAGCACTAATGTTCAGAGTACCGGTCTGATATGACAGAAAAAAATGAGCGGCAGGTTGTGAACCGATTATTTTTTCATTTGCAAATAAGAGGTGGAGCGTTCTGAGGCCAGGTACAATGATCGGCTTAATGTCTGATAGGCCTGATAGGCCTGATATGTCTGGGATGCCGGATCTGGGTGTTGTTGAGCAACTGTTCCAGCAGCATTGTGAAGCGGCCGCTGCTCTCGGCAAGCGGCGCAGAGTTGTCAAAGCGGATCAGTTCTCTGGCCTGAACAGGAAGATCGGCGCGCTGCAGCCGTGTGGCTGCCTCGGCCTCGCTTTCCCGGGCCCTGGCACTCAGGCGCTGGGCAAGGATGACCGGAGAAACAGATACCAGAACAGTGATCACGCGGTCAAAACGGCGTTCAAAATCGGCAATTGCCGTGCGTGAAACCGAGCAGAGCAGGGGCGTTTGCTGCTGGTTTTGCTCCTGCAGCACGGTGGTTTTTTCATACTCGTGCCAGGAAATGCCGTAGCAGTTGCCGTGGGCCTGCCAGGTGGAAAGAAAAAAGCCGCTTTGCTGCAAACAGGCAAAGGCTCGGTCATCCACAAAAAAGTTGTCTTCGTTGGTATCCGGCGGCCTGGTGATGTAGCGGCGGGCAAAGGCAAGGTGTTCAGGCGGAAAATGGCTGCGCGCATGGCGCAAAAGGGTGTCCTTGCCCGAGCCGGAAGGGCCGGTGATGAGGATAATGCTCATGGCGCAGGGGCATAGCGTTCGAGAAAGAGGCGCAGATCGTAGAAGTCGTGCAGCCGCTCTTTCAAGGTTTCATGATCCCAGTGGTACCAGCCCGTGGCCTCGATAGCCCGCCGGATAGCCTCGGGGAAACGGTAGCGCAGCACTTTAGCCGGGGCACCCACCACGATGGCATAGGGCGGTACATCATGGGTGACGATCGCACCCGCGCCAACTGCCGCACCATTACCGACCCGCACTCCGGGCATGATAATCGCGCCATGACCAAGCCAGGTGTCGTGGCCGATATGCACCCGTTGCCGTCTGCGCCAGTTGAAGAAGGCGGCGTGATCCTCTATGTGCAGGCCATACATGCGGCGGCGGTAGAGAAAGTGATGCTGACTCACCCAATCCATGGGGTGATTGCTCGGATTGATGCGCACCTCCGAGGCAATGTTGGCGAACTTGCCGATATCGGCAAAGATGATGTCGCAACGCTCCATCACGTAAGAGTAGTCGTCCAGGCTGCTTTCCTCCAGCATGGCCTGTTCCGCCACCTCGGTATATCGGCCAAGCTCGCAGGCGCTGATGCGGGCGCCGGCGGCAACCTTGGGCTCGCTTCCCAGCACCTTGCCCTCACTCTCATTTTCGAGCTTCGGAAAAAAGACCATCTCAGGCCGCCCGTTCTGCCGGCAGAAGACAAGTGCCGCTGCTGTACACCGGCTCGCCCGATTTCAGGGTGAGAACTACCTTGGCAAGCTGTTCGTCATCAATCAGGACCAGATCAGCCAGCCGGCCGGGGCTGATCTCGCCCCGGTCGCTTAAACCCATAACTGCGGCCGGTACCGAGGTGATGAAGCTAAAGGCGCTGTCCAGCGGCATAGCGAGGTCGCGTGCCAAGGTGTACACCGCCTGCAGCATGGAGGTGGGGTGGTAGTCTGAACAGAGGAAATCGCAGCAGCCGGCGCTGATCAGTTCGCGGGCCGATATGTTGCCGCTCTGGCTTTTGCCGCGCACCACGTTGGGCGCGCCCATGCAGGTGGCCATGGCCTGTTGCCGGGCATGGCGCGAGCTTTCCACGTTGAGCGGAAATTCGGAAATACAAACGCCCAGAGCAGCCATGGCTTCTATTTTAGCGGTACTGTCGTCATCGTGGGAGGCCAGCGGAATGGCATGTTTCCCGGCATAATCCGCCAACTCCTGCACATGGCGCATACATGCCTCTCCCTTGCTCTGCATGAGGGCAAGGGTTTGCTCGGCCTCAGCGTCGCTGAGTTTATACACCGGCATGTGGTAGGTCTTCCAACTGGCCAGTGATTTGAACTGGCCCTGGCCAGGCCGGTGATCCATGAAAGACAGCAGTTGCACCTGCCCGCCGGTGATCAACTCCTTAATTGCTTCCACCGAGGAAAATGAGGTCAGTTCATAGCGGGCATGGATGAGGTTATCCACGCTGAGCCGGGCCTGGTTGCTGCGGTGAATGGCGCGGATAAGCGCAGCCGAGTGGGCCGTGGCCCGCTGGCCGGAAAGGGACTCGTCATTAAAGGCAATGGCGTGGAACATGGTGGTAATACCCGCCATGGCCAGTTTTTTGTCAAGCTCGACTACTGCACTTTCTATGGGAAAGGCTGCGCCGGGCCGTGGTTCTATTTCCTTTTCCACCGCATCGGAGTGCAAATCGATAAAGCCGGGCGTCACAAGACGCCTGCCCACATCGATAGCATTTGCCATGGTGCCGTAGAGCGCCACCTCTTCAATAAGATCGTGGTGAATCACCACATCCGCCGGCCGGATACCCTCGGGGCACAGCACCCGGGTACTGCGCAAAACCAGTCTGTTCACTGTTCTCTCTCCACCGGCACGCAGATGTCTGCAATGCGGTCGATTTTTTTCTGATCATGGAAGATGGCAACCATGGCAATGCCCTGCTGTTTCAACTCGGCGAGCATATCGAGCACGGTGTTGCTGCTCTTTTCATCAAGGGATGCCGTGGGTTCATCGAGCAGCAGCAGTTCCTTGGGCGCGATGATGCCTCTGGCGATATTGACCCGCTGCTGTTCGCCGCCCGAAAAGGTGAGCGGCGAGAGCGGAAAAAGTTCCGGTCGGATGGCCAGCCGTCGCAAGGTATCTTCCGCCCGTGTCCTGGCCTCGTCTGCAGGCATGCCGATCTCCACCAGGGGCCGGGCCACCGTATCCAGCGCACTCACCCTGGGGAGGATCTTGAGAAACTGGGTGACAAAGCCGATCTCGCGCCGTCGCAAATCCAGCACCCGGCTCTCCGTACAGGTGACCAGATCCACCTGGGAGCCATCGCTGCGGTGGAACAGGGCCGAGCCGTCGCTGGCCAGATAGCTGCGGTAGATGGTCTTCAGGATGGACGACTTGCCGGCTCCGCTGGGGCCGGACAGGGCCAGGAGCTGCCCTTTCGGCAGAGAAAAATTGATGCCGGAAAAGCCATGCACCCGCACACCGCCCAGGGTGTGCAGGGTGAAGCTTTTGGCCAGGTTGACGACCTTAAGTTTGCAAGAAGTGCTCATGGATAGGTGCCGGGCAAAGAGACGAATTAGAGTTTGCTGGACACCAGCAACTGGGTGTAGGCATGCTGCGGGTCTTCCAAGATCTGATCGGTCAGACCGTACTCCACCAGGCAGCCGTTTTTCATCACCAGGGTGAGGTCGGTCAGATGGTTGATCACCCCCAGATCATGGGAAACCACGATCATGGCAAAGCCCATTTCCCGCTGCAAGGCCTTGATCAGATCAAGAATCCGTGCCTGCACCGAAACATCGAGGCCGGTGGTGGGTTCATCAAGAAGGAGCAGGCGCGGTGAGCTGGAGAGCGCCTTGGCAATTTGGATACGCTGCTGCTGGCCCCCGGAAAAGGCATCCGGATAGTCGTCAATCCGGCTTGGCGGCATCTCGATCTTGGTGAAGAAATGCAAGGCCCGGCTGCGAATGGTTTGGTAGTTGCGCTCGTTGGCATCCAGGATCTTCTCGGCAATATTGCCGCCGGCGGAAAAGTTGAAATTCAGACCCCGGTGCGGGTTCTGATAGATCATGGACATATCGCGGCCCCGCAGGCGCGCCTTGAGGGTGGAGGGCAGGGTAAGGATGTCCTGGCGCTCCCCCTTTTGATCGAGCATGCCGTTAAAGAAGATCCTGCCGGAGCTTACCGGCTGATCCTGGTAGATGAGTTGCAAAAGGGTGGATTTGCCGCTGCCGGATTCGCCTACCACACCCAGCACCTCCCCTTCCGCCACCTGAAGATCAACCTGATTTACCGCCACCACCGAAGCGCACCTGGGGCAGATTGCGCCCCCTGCGCCGGTTTCACCGGTTAAGGCACAGCACTCGCCGCAACCGATCCCATATATTTTGCTGACCGCCTCCAGTTCAAGCAGCATGGTCGTCACCTTGGGAGTCGAGGGTGGTGTCGCAGTGAAAGGTATCGCTGCAGAAATAGTGTACGCCGTCGTCCAGGTGCACCTCATCCAGGAAAACCCTGCTGCTGCCGCAGCGTTCACAGGCCTTGCCCGGAAAGGCCTCCACCTGAAAGGGCCGGTCAGCGAAGGTAAGCGGCGTTACCTCGGTATAGGGCGGGATGGCATAGATGCGCTTTTCCCTACCCGCACCGTAGAGGTGCAGGGCCGGGCTCATGTTGAGCTTGGCAATATCGAACTTGGGAATGGGCGAAGGATCCATCACGTAGTGACCGTTCACCGCCACCGGATAGCCCGAGGCCATGCGGCTGTCGCCGAACTGCGAGGTGTCTTCATAGAGCAGAACCCAGAGCTTGGCATAGTCGTTGTTGGCGTGCATCTCTTTTTGGCGGGCAGTGTCCGGTTCCACGGAATCGAGCACCTCGGGGTAGGGTACCTGGTAGACCATGATCTGCCCTTCCTGCAGTTGGTGCTCAGGTACGCGGTGCCTGGTCTGAATGATGGTCGCAGCCGTAGTGTTCTCGGTCTCCGACACACCGGTCACTGCGGTGATGAAATCACGGATATTGACCGCATTGACCGAACCGTCACAGCCCTGGTCGATAACCTTTAAGGTGTCGTCTTCGGTAATGATGGACAAGCTCACCTGCAGGCCGCCGGTACCCCAGCCGCGGGCAACGGGCATCTCGCGTGAGGCAAAGGGGACAATGTAACCGGGCAGAGCCACTGCCTTGAGCAGTGCCCGCCGTATTTCTTTTTTGGCGTCTTCATCCAAAAAACCGAAGAGCACGTCACTTTGCCTGGTCATGTTGCTCCGCCTGGTGGAACACCTGGAGATCTGCCTGAAAAGTTACGTAGTGGGGCAGTTTGAAGTGGTTGGTAAAACCCATGGAGGCAATACCGTCCACGTGGTGCACAATCATTTCCGGGTTGGCGGCAAGGTTGTGCTTGCCTACCGAAAAAGTGGCATGGCTCATGGCCAGATCCAGAACAGACATGGCAATGGCCTTGGTCTCATTGTACCCGAAAGAAAAGCCATACCCCACGGAGAGCCGCACCTTGCCGTCGCGTCGGTCGCGCTGGAAACTGCCGGCGGTTTCACAGGCGGTGAGCCGGATTTCTCCGATCTGCACCTGCTTGCCGGTAAAGGGATGGGTAAAAAAGAGCGGAGCCGTGGCCAAACGCAAATCACCGATGGTGGGGTGCACATCGCCGTAGCCGCGCATGGAGGTATAGGCAAAGGCAAGCAGTGCGCCGGTTTCTCCCCGGGCCATGGTCTGCATGACCGCACTTCTCGGGTAGGGCGGAAGCGGCGAGAAGCGGGTGATGTCAAAGGGTGCCGCTTCCCTGTTGTCCAGCCGGATAACCCGGTTGGCGCTGCGCAGAAAGGCGAGCGCACTGGGGACATAAATAGGCGGGGCCGCAGCTCCCTTCTCCCAGTCGCTTCTGGTACCATCCCGGCGCAGGGTTTTCAGCAGACGGATAACATAGTCGCAGGATGGCCCCAGGATCTGCCCGCCGGCAACATCCTTGAAAGCAGCGGAAATACGCCGGATAACGCGCGCTCCTGTGCTGTCGATACACGGGGTCTCGCCGACGCGCTGGCAGGTGGAACGGTGGGCGCGCACGTAAAAGGCCGCTTCTAAAAGATCGCCGCCGCTTCTCTTCACGGCCTCGGCCGCCAGCTTTTCGGTGTAAAGCGCCCCTTCTCCCATCACCCGGTCGCAGGCAAATCGCAGCCCCAGGCGCAATTGCTCTTCACTGATGCCTGCTCCGCCTTCCAGCTCTTCCTGAAAAAAACGCTTGGAGCGGCGAATCGCCTCGGCCCCGCCCTTAATGGCCACATAACTCATGCCGGCACCTCCAGGATTTCGATGGCCGTGGTGCGCGGGAGAGACAACACTTTGTTTTCCTGATCTAAAAGGAGGATATCGATGCCCAGCGGAAAATAGGCATTTTTACTGCGCCTGGCTTGAATACAGGCGCTGGAGAGCGGCAGGCGGAGCTCCTTAAACCCATTGATGCCCGGCCCGCTCAGCCGTACTTGGGTTGAGGCGCCGGCATCAGCCAGAAAGATGAGCGTTGCTCCTGCCTCCGGGCTCTCACCGCTGCCAATCCGGGCTGCCTCCACAAGCGCCTGCTCAGGTGCATCGGCAAAGAGGTAATCGGCTTCAGCGGCTACTCGGTTTGCAGCGCCGCTGATGGCGCGGACCAGTTCAAAATCCGCTTTTCCCTGGTAAAAATAGCTTGTCTCCCCGTAGAGGAGCACGCTTGCCATGGCCAAAAGCGGCGAAGAAAAAAGGGGCCGGATCGGGTAGCATTCTCCCGGCCTGGCCAGGGCATCCAGGGCGGCCCGGAAGTTGAAGCGGTTGTACTGCTCGATGTCGGCGGACTTGGTGTCAAGCATGGTGTATGTGTGATTATTGCCTGTTTTTCTTAGAGAAGATCAAACTCGACCCGCGTGGCCTCTGCACGGGCATTGTCAAACCCTGCCTGCTTGCGCCGGCGGGCTTCCCCATCTCTGGCTAGGGCAATGATGGCCTCTGTGCAGACCGAAGCGGCAAAGGCCGCATCCAAAAGGGCTACCGCATCGGCAAGCCTTGGACAGTCATCCTGCACCATGGCCCAGCCGTTTTCGCCGTTCACCCTGGTGATGGCGCTGGTAACTAGGACTTCGCCCCCGTAGAAGGAGCCGTTGTTGATGGGGTCTGCCACGGGAACCAGCAGGGTTTGCGCGGTCGGCAGCTTAATGCGCTCCACCTGGGCCTCGTTTTCAATACGGCGGCAAAGCCGGTTCAGGGCTTCCGGGTCGCAGTGCTGCAGGGCAAAATTTAGTTGTTCTCGTTCCATGGACGGGTATGGAGTTAGGTCTCTCTGTACAAAGCATCGACTGCAAACAAGAAAACAAACCTAGCCGAGGCTGATTAAAATTCTGTTTGGCTTGCGTATGGGTGTTGTGCGAAAAAAAAGGCGTCTTCAGCCCACTGCATTGACAGCGCCGCGCGGCCTTCTCCCTTCAAAAACATCAATGATATTGGCCGCTGCCTCCATGGCTATGGCCCGGCGCACACTGTCCACCGCAGAGCCGAGATGCGGGGTGAACAGGGTGCGCTCCCGCTCACTCAGCAGCTTCTCCGGGATGTACTGGGGTTTGTCCGGTCGTATCCAGTCTTCAAAAGCAAAGACATCGGCGCTGTAGCCGGCCAGCCTGCCGGAAGCCAGGCTTGCAGCCACCGCCTCTTCATCGATGCAGGAGCCACGGCCCACATTGATGAGATACGCGCCCTCTTTCACCTGGGCGAGCGCCTCCTTGTCCAGGAAGTGATAGGTGCCCTCGTTAAGCGGCAGGGCAGCGACCAGAAAATCGCTGCGCCTGAGCACCTCTTGGCTACCAGCCGCCGTTAGCCGCAGGCTGTCGCTTTCCGCTTGCGAGATGGGGCGCTGATCATAGGCCAGGGTGGTGCAGCCAAAGGGGGTGAGCATGCGCGCAATCGCGCTGCCAACCGCACCCAAACCAAGGATGCCCACGGTAGAACCGTAAAGCCCCCTGCCGTAGAGTTGCGGCCGCCAGCCTTTGAAGGCGGCATGGCGGATGCGGCTGTCTCCGGCAAGTACATTGCGGCCAAGGGCAATCATCAGACCTATGGCCAGTTCGGCCGTGGGCAGGGTGAGCAGATCCGGCACGATGCTCAGCCAGATATTGCGCTTGGTGCAGGCCGCCACGTCGATGTTGTCAAAGCCTTTGAGTGCGGCGGCAACAATGTTCAGCTTTGGGCAGGCATCGAGAAAAGCCGCGTCAACACAGTCGGGCATAAAGACCATCACTGCCCTGGCCTGCGCCAATCTTGCCTTCAATTCTTCCTGCGGCAGGCTCTCCCTGCTTTGATTGACAAGGACTGGGCCGTAGCCGTTTAAACAATCTATGACTTCCTGATGCACCCAGTGGGTGAGAACGATGCTGTCTGCTTGTGCTGTCATGATGGTGTGTATTTGCATGAGTAACAACCGAGGAACAATCAGCTGTAACGGTCGCGGACAAGGGCGCTGAGCCGGTCGATAATGGCCACGGTGATCACAATGATGATCAGGATGGTGGTGACATCGTGGTTCTCGTAGCTGCGCAGTTTGTCGAACAGATACACGCCGATGCCGCCTGCGCCGGTAAAACCTAGGATAGTGGCTGAGCGCACATCCGATTCAAAGCGGTACAGGGTCATGGAGACGAAAAAGGGAGTGATCTGCGGCACCACCGCATAGGAGATCACCTTGATGAAGCCGGCTCCGGTGGCGTTGAGCGCATCGATCGGCCCCTGGTCCACGGTTTCAATGCCTTCGGAGAACAGCTTGATGAGCACACCCGAGGTATGCACTGCCAGGGCGAGGATGCCGGGCATGGGGCCAAGGCCAACAGCGGAAACAAAGAGCAGGGCCCAGATGATTTCATTGATGGACCGACACAGGTTGGCAAAAAAACGAACCGTGGTGTAGAGAACATTTTTTATCAGTCTGGAATATCCCTGATCACCGGGGATAATGATGTTGAGCGTATTGCGCGAAGCCAAAAGCGAGAGCGGAAAGGCGATCAGCACCGAAATGATGAGCGCCAGAACAGCCATCTGCACGGTTTCCAGCATGGAAATCAAATACTTCATCACTGTGGGGCCAGCAATGGTGGGCGGGAAAAAACCGCTGTCCCTGATGTCCGGATTGCCCGCGATGTAGCGGTACATATTGCCCCAGCCGTCCATCAGGGCCGGAACGCTCATACCGGTGGAGTGCCAGCACCACACCACGATGATCAGGGCGACGAGGCTGATGGAAATGGAACTGAAGTTAAAAGGGGTTGTTTTTCTGCGGATTTCTTCAAGCCGCATGGCTGACTCTGTCATGAACACTCCGGATGGTTCCCTGTAGACACAAAGGCCACGAAGGATGAGTATCCCCCGTGGCCCATACTCTGTTGTTCGTGATTTCAGTGCAGATCAAAGCACTAGCTGTGTCGGCTTCGAGAAACGCTCCTTGGGCGCAAGCCACTGTGCGCGCTTGTCGCATTTTTTCTTGCCCGCCGATTTTTTTGATCTGAAACTGGACTTATGTGTTGCCCGTGATCAGTTGCCGTCGAGCTGCTTCTTCACTTCAATCTGCTCGCGGATGGGGTCGTAGGTGGCGTCGGTAGTGGGCTCAAAGCCGCTCACCTTAAGCTGGTCGAGCCCCTTGGCATCCTTATAGGAAACAAAGGCCTCTTGCAGCGCGGTTTTCAGCGACTGGGGCAGATCTTTGCGATAAGCCATGGGTGCGCTGGGAATAAGCGGCGAGGTCCAGAGGATGCGGAAGTCCTTTTCAGTATCCCACTGCTTGCCGTTACCGCGGGCCATATCCAGGTCGTTGGTGGCGGCCACGTCAACCCTGCCGGCCTTCACTTCCAGAATCGAGGCCTGGTGGCTGCCGGAATAGATCACCTTGGAGAAATACTCTTCCGGCTTGACCTTGAGTTCTTTCACAAAGTACACGGTCGGCACCAGGGTGCCGCTGGTGGAGTTAGGATCGGTAAAGGCCATTACTTTGCCCTTGGCCTCTTCTATACTCTTGATGGGCGAGTCGCTTTTGGTGATGATGGTGCCATGGTAGCCCTTGCTGCCGTCCAGGGAAACTTCTAGGACAAAGGCCTCGGCATTGGCACGCTGGGCTGCCTCAACGTAGGATTTGGGGCCAAAGTAGGCCAGGTCGATGTGCTTGAACTGCATGGCCGCAATGACGCCGGCATAGTCGGTGGCAGTCTGAATCTTGACCGGGAGGCCAAGCTCTGTTTCCAGGTGTTTGGCCAGATTACCGAAGCGTTCGGTAACGTTGTCGGAGGATTCCACGGGAATCACCCCAAACTTGAGTTCCTTGGGCCAGTCTGCCTGCGGAGCGGCAAAGGCGGGCAGGGCGGCAAGGCAGGTAAGGGCAAAGGCAGTGAAGAGATGTTTGCAAAGCTGCATGATGTTTCCTCGTGTTGTGTTTAGATGGGGTTCTTTCCGCCGTACAGAGGCGGAAGCAAGTATGGGGTGCCGGGTTCCGGCCCGGGAAGGAGGGTCATATTCTGCAATACCTGGCTTTAGCTTTACGCAGGTACCTGCAGGCCCTGCTCGCCGAAAGAGGGTGCCGGGCTGCGGCTGTCTTCCTGCTCCCTGGCGCGGTCGGTCTGGTAGATACGGTCAATGATTGCGGTGGACAGTTCCTGCGGCGGCCCGTCATACACGATTCTGCCCTGGTTGATGCCGATCACCCGGTTGCAGTATTCCCTGGCGTAGTTGAGTTGATGGAGGTTGGATACCACGGTGATGCCGTACTTCTCGTTGGCGTGCTTGAGCGTTTCCATGACCCTGCGAGCACTGACCGGGTCAAGGGAGGAGATGGGCTCGTCGGCAAGGATAATTTCCGGCTTCTGCGCAATGGCCCGGGCAATGGCCACCCGCTGCTTCTGTCCGCCGGAGAGGCGGTCACAGCGGCTGAGCGCCTCAGCTTCAATGCCCACCACCTTCATGTACTCGTACACCTGTTCGTATTGCTGCCGGTTGTAGTACTTGAAGAGCGCGGCAATAAGACTCTTGCCGGCCAGCATGCCGCTGGCAATGTTGTTGAGCACGCTCATGCGTGCGACCAAGTTGAAGCCCTGGAAAATAACCCCGACTTTGGAACGCAGGGCCTTTATTTCTTGACTCTTGAGAGCGGTAAGATCCTGGCCGAGCACCTGGAATTCACCGCCCAGAATGGAGGTGGTGGCATTGATTGCCATGAGCAGGGTGGATTTTCCCACTCCGGAGGGGCCGATAATGCTGAGGAATTCGCCTTTTTGAATAGTAAGATTCAGATTATGCAGCACCTTCTTGCTGCCATAACCCAGGGTAAGATTGCGCGCGCTGATTTGACTCATTCCTGTCACCTGACTGGTTGCTGCTGGTTGAAAGCGTCTGTGCGGACATGCCGCTAGGCACGGCTTACAACAGACACCGAGCAAACGAACTTGCATAGCGCGGCAAACTAGCAGCTCATTATTAAAGGCCGATTTATTTCACATTTTGTTTTGATTTCAAGATTGTTGCTGGACCTGCCTTGAGGAGAAGAATACCGCTCCGACCAACGGGAATGCAGCAGAATGCAGGCACTATGGCAGGGATCTTTTTCCGATTAAACGGCGAAACATGGCTGCAGGCTGATTTATAAACCCTTGGCGGGCATGTTTACTGACTCATGAGACAAGATATCTGCAACCCGTGACATGAGCAGATGACAAAAACAGAATGGAGAAAGGAGGTAGAACGAACGGGCATTACGCCGCGTAGGAAGCGAAGTGAAAGCGGATCTGAACCGATACGATCAATTTTACAGGAAGAGGTGTGTTTGTACTTGGAGTGAGTTCAGCTGTGCTCAGTTGGGATTTTGCGACTGGCCGGAAAACCGCCGAGAACAACCTTGTGCGCCATGAAACGTGATCAGCGCCTCGTGAAATCCATCGTCGGCCGGCTGTGGATCATACATTCAGATTCAGTTTAGAATTGGAATAAGTCCTGATGTTTTTTGTGGATTAATTTTGTGGGTATTATGAATCCTCTTTCTTCGTACACACAAATGTACCCAGAAAAAGATCTGTTATGCCAATGGGTTTTACTGGAACTCTGAGGAGGGGAAGGCAAAGAAAAACCCCCAAAAACCTAATGGTTTCACGGGGCGCACGGAACACATATACCCTCTAGCCCCCCGCCCGGATCCGGGTGGCCTTGCCAAGCTCTTCAGCCTTGAGCTTGTCCAGATAGTCGGCCCACCATTGCATCATCTCTGTACGCTCCGGCAGATATTCAGAACGATGGTAGGCTGCCCGTATTGCGTTCTTCTCACGGTGGGCAAGCTGACGCTCGATGG
>JAUNUN010000004.1 GCA_030538155.1 bacterium | reverse complement strand
TTTGATCTTGCGTACAAATATAAGCATTAGGCTGAAGATTGTTAAGAACCACTTAAGCTTTTTCTGATCTAAAGCGTTGTGGAACGGGTTGGGCCTGTTTTCCCGTGGATTCAGCATCAAAGAAGGGGGGGAGAGATCTCTAAGGGTTGAGGCGAAGGCAAGGCAAGCTTACATCCAGGCATGTTGGCGTACATTCGTTGAAGTCGGCACAGAGTGTGCTTTGCTCTGCAATTCAACAGGAATGCGTGTCCAGTAACGCGAGAGTTTCCGCCTATTGCGCTGGTTTGGACTGGATCTGCTTTTGAATCTGCTGCATGAATTCTGAGCGTTCCAGATCGGATACACTTTTTGCAAACTCCAGCACCTTCCATACAAAAAACGAATCTACCCCTTCAATTGCCGCATCACCCTGCAGGGTCTGGGCCTCAACCCCGCTGAGTTCACCCAGACTGCGCACCAAAACGGCGGGCCGGGTTCTGTCGGCCGGGTCTGTATCAATAAAACAGGCCAGGGGCGGTTTTAGCCCCGGCCATTTGTCTGCATCAATACGAATGCGAACCGCTGCCTTGCCATCCGCAAGGCCAATACCGCCCACCTTGCCAATGGCAATGCCGGACTGATATACCTTGTCGGCAGCGGCAATTCCCTTGCCGTCCGCAAACAAGACGGTCACTTCCTTTGCAGGCGGCCGGCAGGCCGCAAGCAGCCAAAAGGTCAGCAACAGGGGCCAGATCAGTTTGTGAATTTGCATTATATCGGGAAGAGAGAAGGTGCAAAGGGAATGGAATCGCTTAAACACGCGGCTTGCCGGCAGGGGAAAGCGGCGTGGACGTTGGGCTGCTGTGCGGCAGTTTAGTCCGCTTCCAAAAAAACCCGGCGCAGTTTGTAGAAGTATTCGACTCCCGACCAGACCGTGAAGATCAGAGCCAGATACATGATGGCCATACCGATTTGGTAGAGGCCCGGAATCGGCAGCAGACCTTCTGGAAAGATAAGAAAGCCCAGGCCCAGATACTGAGTGGTGGATTTCAATTTGCCAAGCGGACTGGCGGCAACAACGATACCCCTGGAGGAGGCAACCCCACGCAAGCCTGTGACCACAAACTCCCGCACCAGGATGATCAGAACCAGCCAGGCAGGTATTCTGCCGAGCGGAATGAGCATGACCAAGGCAGTGGCCACCAGCACCTTGTCTGCCAGCGGGTCCATCAGCTTTCCGAGGACAGTGATGCTTTGGTAGCGCCGGGCAAAATAGCCGTCAACCCAGTCCGATATTGCCGCAAGGCTGAAGACCAGCCAGGCGAAGAAGGCCATACCCGTGCTTTGCGGCAGCATGAGGAGAAACATCAGACAGGCGGAGAGCAGGAAACGGCTGCCTGTAATGATGTTGGGCAGGTTAAAGATGCGGGCGCGAGCCTTCACTGTACCATCACCAGTTGTTGCACCTTGATGCTGGAAACACCCTCCGGAGCACCGGTAGCTTTTTTCGCTACTACGCGGGTGTTTGCGGCTTTGCTGCCTGTTTTCGCAACCGCCGCCCCTTTGCCGCTACGGTAGGCCTTATAGTGGCGTAAAACCTTGGCCACATAGGCCTGGGTTTCGGGAATGTTGGGAATAATACCGGCAGGCGCTACCCGGTTTGGGCCGGCATTGTATGCGGCCAGACACAGTTCCACATCACCGTTGAACAAATCCAGCATCTGGCGCAGGTATTTTGCGCCGCCAAAGATGTTCTGGCGCACATCAAAGGGGTCGTGCACCTTCAAGTCGCGGGCGGTGCCTGGCATAAGCTGCATCAGCCCCTGTGCGCCCTTGGGCGAAATGGCGTTGGGGTTGAAGTTTGATTCTGTCTTGATGACCGCCTTGATGAGCATCGGGTCCAGCTGATGCCGGTGGGCGGCATGGTTGATGTGCAGGGCGATGTCGTGGGGAGTTGCGGCATAGTTGTAACTGTACGCAGGTGCAGCAGCCCCAGGCGCGAAGAAAAAGAGGTCGTACATCTGCTTGGTCGCCTGTGATTGCGACTTGCCGGCTATGGTGCGCAAGAGCCTGTCTTCGGCGGCAAGGCGCTGTGAGCGCTGCGGAGGCGGGTTTTCGTTTAGTTTATAGCGGCCGTCGCCGGGCACGTTGGTGTAGTGGTAGACACCTTTGGCGTCAACATAGGAGTACATGGCTGCTCGTGCCGGCAGGGGCAGGAGTGCCAAGCTGCAACACATACCTGCAAGAACAAGGAAGTAACGCATTTTTCTCTCTCTCCTACTTCTTTCTCTTCTCCCAGTCTGCAAGAAACTGTTGCATGCCGATATCGGTCAGGGGATGTTTGGCCAACTGAGCAATCACTTTGTAGGGTATGGTGGCGATATCCGCACCGATGCGGGCTGCATCCACCACATGCATGGGATGGCGTACCGAGGCGACTATAACCTCGGCGGTAAAGCCGTAGTTGCGGTAAATAGCCATGATATCGGCGATAAGATCCATGCCGTTGATGGCGATATCATCCAGCCTGCCGACAAAGGGGCTGACAAAGGTTGCGCCGGCTTTGGCGGCCAGAAGCGCCTGGGTCGCAGAAAAAACCAGGGTAACATTGGTTTTGATGCCCTCGGCGGTCAACTGTTTTACCGCTTTTAGGCCTTCCTCAATCATGGGGATTTTGATGACGATGTTGTCGGCAATCTTGACCAGTTCCTTGGCCTCGGCCACCATGCCTGGGGCGTCCAGGCTAACCACCTCCGCGCTGACCGGCCCTTCGACCAGGGCGCAGATTTCCTTCAGAATATCGTTAAAAGGACGACTTTCCTTGGCGACCAGAGAGGGGTTGGTGGTAACGCCATCAACCATGGCCATGGCCAGGGCCTTTTTGATTTCGTCCACATTGGCGGTGTCAATAAAAAATTTCATGCTCTTTCCTCTCTCTGTTGTTGAAAAAGACGACGGCAATGTTCACTGCAAAAATAATGGGTTGCACCGATATGGTGCAAAATCAAGGCCTGCTTCTTGGGGACCAGTCGCCGGCAGACAGGATCTTCCATGAGAACATCCTCAACCGGTTGCGTATCTTCAGTATCTTCAGTCTGGTGCTGTGTCGGCACCGTGTCATTGCTGAGATATTTGCGCAAACGAAAACCGGCATAGACCAAGGCGCCGGCAGCAAGGAGGCGTACCACAAACATGATGTCTCTCCAGATCAGGTGCGCACAGGGTGTTCTACAAACAAGAGCGCCCAAAGCAGATACTGCAGTATATAATGGGCCTCAACACTTTGTCTAAGCATTTCAGCAGGAACAGCCAAAAGAAGCAAGAAGAAAATTTGGACTGCTTTTTTGCCGCCCGCCGGTTAAGCGGGTGCAGCAAGTCTTTACGAAGATGATGGTTTGAAGTGAAATGGAATAATGCCGTTAGCTTGCGCTCAAATCAGGGCTTCGGTTCCAGGTATTGCGCTGTGCGCGCTGGGTTCCCTGCGTGTTTACTTGAGTAAGCAGGGTGCTTGCGCTCTTGAACAACAGGGGATGCTGCCAATGGGGCAACAGGTCCGCTAGGGGGGCCAACACGAAAAGCCGCTCGTGCAGACGGGGATGGGGTAGGGTGAGTTCCTCGCTTTCCAGGCAAAGGTCGTTCCAAAAAAGCAGATCAAGATCAAGGCTGCGATCCTGATAACCTTTTTTGCCCGGATCGCGCCTGCGGCCATGGCGTACCTCCAGGGTTTGCAAGGTGTGCAGCAAGGGAAGGGGGTTCAGCACGGTTTCCACCAGGCCGACAGCGTTGACAAAAGCTTGGGTGGAGTCCATTTCAAACGGTTCAGACAGGTAGGGCGAGGAGAGTTGCAGCGCTTGTATACCCTGCTGCCGGGAAAGTTCGTGCCAGGCCGCCAGCAGTGTAGCTTCCCGGTCACCGAGATTTGAACCCAAGCCGATGGCAGCCAGGCTCAACTGCTTGGAATTTGAATGTGATCTCAATGGACTGTCTCAGACCCGTCCGGAACGGAGTGGGTTCAAGGGATGCGGCCGAAAACAAGATGGCGAATTTGAGGCGGCTTCGATGCACTCTTTGCAGCACTGGCCGGAGACGGAAAGAGTGCATCGAAAGAAATGAGGCCTACAAACCTTCGACAAAGGATGCGAGGCTGCGGCCTAAATATCTTGTAAATTAAGTACGTCAAACATGGTGTACATGCCATTGGCCTTGCCCTTTAGCCAGGCTGCGGCCAAGGCAGCGCCGCGGGCAAAGTTGTCGCGGCTGGTGGCCCGGTGGCTGATTTCCAGTCGCTCACCGGCGCCTGCAAAATATACCGTATGTTCTCCCACGATATCACCACCGCGAATCGACTGAATGCCGATCTCCGCGTTGCTGCGCGCACCGATGATGCCGTTTCTCTCCTTGACCGCCACTTCATCGAAATTGCGGCCCAGGCCTGCTGCAGCCATTTTCCCCAGGGTTATGGCCGTACCTGACGGCGCGTCCTTTTTCATGCGGTGGTGGGCCTCGACAATTTCCACATCATAGGCGTCTCCCAGGATGTGCGCCGTCTTCTCCACCAGTTTGAAGAGTACATTGACGCCCACCGCCATATTGGAGGTATGCACACAGGGAAAGGCCTGGTTGGCCAGACTGAGCAGTTCTGCCTCTTCCTCAGCGCTCAAACCGGTGGTGCCGACCACCATGGCCAGGCCCCGCTCCGCAGCCAGACGCGCAAATTCGATGCTCGCCTTGTGGAAGGTAAAGTCAATGAGCACATCACCCTGCGCCGGTACAGATTGCAGCCCTGCACTAATGGGGACGCCTAGCTGGCCTAGGCCGCAGAGTTCGCCCGCATCCCTGCCGATAGCCGCATGACCTTCGGCTTCAAAAGCGCCTGCCAAGCGCAGATCAGGCATCTGCTGGATCGTCTTGATGATTTGCTGCCCCATCCGGCCGGCCGCACCGGCCACAAGCACCTGTACCATTTCCTGAGTTCCCTTGATCTGATTCTATGCTAAATTCTTTACAGTAAGCCCAGCTGACGCATGTCGTGCTGGAGTCGTTCCAGGCCGGCCGCGTCCATGGCAACCATGGGCAGGCGTACCTCTGAGGAAACGATTTTGCCCATCAGTTCCAGACCTTTTTTTGCCGGGGCCGGGCTGGGGTAGCAGAACATCGCGCCCATGAGGTTGAAGAGCTGAAAATGGAGCCTGTTGGCGGTGTCGAAGTCTTTTTTGAAGGCTGCCTCCATGAGCAGAGCCATCTTGCCGGGTTCCAGATTGGACACCACTGAGATCACCCCTTTGCCGCCCATGTAGACCGAGGGCAGGGCAGTGAAGTCGTCACCAGAGAGGATGATGAAATCCTGCGGGCAGAGCAGGAGCAGTTCGCTGATCTGGGCCAGACTACCGCAGGCCTCCTTGATGCCGATAACCTGGGGCAGTTCGGCCAGGCGGGCCACTGTGGCAGGCAGCATATTGGTAACCGTGCGACCAGGCACGTTGTAGAGCAGCATCGGGATATCGACAGTATCGGCAATGGTTTTGAAGTGCTGATACAGTCCTTCCTGGCTGGGTTTGTTATAGTAGGGCACCACGGACAGGACCGCATCCGCTCCGCTTTCCTTGGCTGATTCTGTCAGCTCGATGGCCTCAAGGGTGTTGTTCGCGCCGGTACCGGCAATAACCGGCACCCGTCCGGCAACCGTCTGAACGGTCAGTTCGATCACCCGTTTGTGCTCTTTGAAGCTCAGCGTGGCCGACTCGCCGGTCGTGCCGCAGGGGACGATGCCGTGGATGCCGTTTTGAATCTGGAACTCGATGAGATCAACCAGACCTTTTTCATCCACCTGGTTGTTTCGCATGGGGGTGACCAGGGCGGTGATGGCTCCTTGAATGGCTTGCATGACAGAGTGCCTCGTTCGATGTTGGATGTTTTTGGATTGCCCAGGTTTTCTCAACTGCCCAGTCGGCAGTCACCTCAGCCTGCAAGGGCCTCGGGGGTGAGTTCGCCGCTGTAGATGAGATGGGCAGGCCCCTTCAACTGCACGGCAGCAAAGTCGTTGTTTTTTTGCCGGTTGAAAAGAACCTTGAGCTGGACGCCGCCGGAGGTGGTGACCGTGACCGGCGCTTCAGCCCGGGCAAGCAGGGCCGCAATAAGGGCACTTGCCACCGCACCCGTGCCGCAGGCTAAGGTTTCATCCTCCACCCCGCGCTCATAGGTGCGGATGCGTACTCCAGCGTCCGTCAGGGCGGCAAAGGTGACGTTGGTTCCGCTAGGGCCGAAATCCGCATGGTGGCGCAGGGTAAAACCCAAGCCCCGGACATCGGTGTGGGCCAGGTCGTCCACAAAAACGACTGCATGGGGAACGCCGGTGTTGATGCAGTGCACCGTATATTCCCGGCTGCCTACCTGCACCCGTTGGTCAAGTACAAGACCGCTTGGCGGCGTTAACTGGATGGTGACAAGGGTGTCCTCAACACTGGCTTCGATAATGCCGGCCAGGGTGGAAAAACGCATGCGGGCAGCAGCAATGCCATGCATGTAGGCAAAGCGGGCCACACAGCGTGCGCCGTTGCCGCACATCTCCGCCTCTGAGCCGTCGGCATTGAAAAAGCGCCATTTGAAGTCGGCCTGATCCGAGTTTTCAATAAAGAAAAGACCATCCGCACCGACCCCGAATTTGCGGCGGCAGACTAGGCGCGCAAATTCGGCCATCTGCTCTGACGTAATCAGAGGACGGCGATGATCAATGATGACAAAATCATTGCCGGCCGCGCTCATCTTCCAGAAAGCAATGGGCCAGTGCTCGCCGGCAATGGCAGTAGATTGCCGGCCCGACGTTGCCTGACTTGCATGAACAGGCATATTAATCCTCCTCGGCCCGGACTTCGGCGGTGCGCTTGCTTTCGTTGGCCGGGCGCTCGCTGTCCACACTGGAAATCGAGTAGTACATGACCACGCCCTTGGGCGCATCGTTGTCGATGTACATGTTGTAGGGCAGATTCACCTGGCCTACCAGGCGAGCGTTGCTTTCGCCTGCGGCCCTGCGGTATACCCGGTATCCGGCCAAGTCATCGGCATGGGCATGGTTCCAGAAGACCTTGGTGCCCACATCGGTAACCACCACCTGCGGGGTTTCCGGCGCAGGCGGCGCATCCTTATCCATGGGAGTGGCGCTGGCGGCGGCACTGGTTCCGCCTTCAACCAGGCCTTCCTTGAAGGCGCTCAGTGCCTGCACCTGATAGGTATAGGTCACACCGTTGAGAACCCGGCTGTCGGTGTAGCTGGTTTCGCTTATCGGCGCACCCAGCTTGAAGAATCCGGCATCACCCGCCTTGCGGAAGATCTGGTAGCGAACCGGGTGGCTAACAGCCGTTCCGTCCTGGTTACGGTTGACCGCAGACCACTCCAGCGTATTGCGGCCGCCAGCGGTTTGCACCCGCAGTTCAGCCGGAGCAGCAGCAGGGGTATCCCACAGAAAGGAAACCACGTTGGAATCGGCCGATTCCGACCACCAGCCATTGCTGCTGCGGATCTTGTAGAAGTACATGTTGCCGGGGCGCAGCACCGGCTCGTTGTAGGTGCCGCTGCGATTGCCCTTGTCCGGCAGTGCGCCGCCATCCAGACTTACCGGCGCAAGAAAAGGGACAGGGCAGGTATCGCAGTAGGATTCCACCGGCACCACTGCCCGGTACAGCTTGAAGTTGCTGATGCGGGTGAGATCCTGGCCGGTTACCGTTTCCTTGGGATAGGTCCAGCTCAGGGTCGCACCCTTGCTGCTGAGCTGATATTTCAGATCAGTGATGGGTTGGGGAACGATGTGCTGCGGAGGAACAGGCTTGTCTTTATAGCCGCAGGCTCCCAAGGAGAGGGTGAGGCCTGCCAGGCCTGCCGCAAGAATAAGACGGGTGCCACGCTGAATGGTCTTCATATGTGTATTCCCAATTGTTGTTCAACAGAACCCAGGGCCTCTTCAACCCTGGATCGCGCCGTGCCGCCGACAGAAGTCCGGCTATTGACCGAGCCCTCGATGGAGAGCCGGGCGTAGATGTCCTCTTCAATAAGAGGTGAAAAGGACTGCATTTCCTCTAGAGTCAATTCGTTCAGCTCGCAGGCAATTTCCTGGCAGCGGGCAACGATGCGGCCGGCCACGCCGTGTGCCTGCCTGAAGGGCAGGTTCTTACTCACCAGATAGTCGGCAAGGTCGGTTGCGGTCATGAAACCACCGGTGGTGGCTGCGCGCAGGCGCTCCTTGTTGAACTCGGTGTGGCTGAGCATCTCGCTGGTAATGGCAAGCGATGCCTTCACGGTATCGAGCGCGTCGAACAGGGGCTCCTTGTCTTCCTGTAAGTCGCGGTTGTAGGTCAGGGGCAGACCTTTTACCGTCATCAAAAGGGCCATCAAGGCACCGGTGACCCGGCCGCTCTTACCTCGTACCAGCTCAGGAATGTCAGGATTCTTTTTCTGCGGCATCAGGGAGGAGCCGGTGCAGTAGCGGTCGCCGATGCGGATGAAATCAAATTCCTTGCTCGACCACAGCACCAGTTCTTCGGAAAGGCGGCTCAGGTGGATCTGGATGAGATTCAGGCAGAAGAGCGTTTCCAGAACGAAATCACGGTCTGCGGTGGTGTCCATGGAGTTGTCGCTGACCGAAGCAAAACCAAGCTCGCGCGCCACCATGGCCCGATCAATGGGCAGGCCCGTGCCTGCAAGGGCGGCAGCGCCCAGCGGCAGCACATTGATACGCTTGCGACAGTCTTTAAGGCGATCGCGATCGCGGCCGAACATGCTCACATAGGCCAGAAGATGGTGCGAAAGCAGCACCGGCTGGGCCCGCTGCAGGTGGGTATAACCGGGCATGACCGCGCCCAGATAGCGCCGAGCAAGCTGCGCAAAAACCCGCTGCAAGTCTATAAGAAGCGTGTCGAGGCCGTCGCATTCGTCGCGCAGGTAGAGGCGCAGATCCAGATTGATCTGGTCATTGCGACTGCGGCCGGTGTGCAGGCGCGCGCCTGCCTCGCCGATCCGTTCGGTGAGTGCCTTTTCGATATTCATGTGAATATCTTCGAGCTCGGGCCGGAAGACGAAGCGGCCCGCTTCAATCTCCGCCTGAATGGCGTCCAGCCCCTGGACAATGGCCTCGCCTTCCTCCGCACTGATCAGCTTTTGCTGCGCCAGCATGCGGGCATGGGCCTTGGAACCCATGATGTCGTGGCGGTAGAGCCTGGAATCGTACTGGATGGAGGCACTGAAGGATTCGACGCTGGCCGCTGTCGATTCAGAAAAGCGGCCGCCCCACATTTTGCCTGAGCCGGATGAGGCTTTTGAATCGCTCATGATTTGCGCTGCTGCGCCTGGATGCGCAGGCGAAGGGCGTTGAGGCGGATAAAGCCGGTGGCATCCGCCTGGTTGTAGACCTCATCTTCCTCGAAGGTGGCAAAGGATTCGGAGTACAGAGAAGTATCGGATTTTCTTCCCACCAGGATGCAGTTGCCCTTGTAGAGCTTGAGCCGCACCACCCCGTTGACCGGGGCCTGGGCATCATCCATGGTGCGCTGCAAAAGCTGCATTTCCGGAGAAAACCAGAAGCCGTTGTAGATCAGGCGGGAATACGCGGGCACCAGTGAATCGCGGATGGCCAGCACTTCGCGGTCCAGGGTGATGGTTTCCAGGTCGCGGTGGGCTGCGCGCAAAATGGTGCCGCCGGGCGTTTCATAGACCCCGCGGGATTTCATGCCCACAAAACGGTTTTCCACTATGTCGAGCCGGCCGATGCCATTGGCCCCGCCAAGCTCATTGAGCTTCTGCATGAGCGCCACCGGCTCCAGTTCTTCGCCGTCAATGGCCACCGGTGTGCCTGCCTGGAAGCTGATTTCAATATAGGTGGCCTTGTCCGGAGCCTTTTCCGGAGAAACGCTCAGCTTGAACATCTCTTCTTCCGGCTCGTTCCACGGGTCTTCGAGGATGCCGCCCTCAAAGCTGATGTGGAGGAGGTTTTCGTCGGAACTGTAGGGGTTCTTCTTGGTGACCGGCACCGGAATGCCGTGCCGGCCCGCATAGGCAACCAGTTTGCTGCGCGAGTTCAGATCCCAGATGCGCCAGGGCGCGATAATGGTCAGTTTCGGATCCAGGGCCAGATAGCTCAGTTCAAAGCGCACCTGGTCATTACCCTTGCCGGTGGCCCCATGACTGAGCGCGTTCGCGCCTTCCTCATGGGCAATACGTACCTGTTCCCGGGCAATAAGCGGCCGGGCCAGCGAGGTGCCGAGCAGGTAGGAACCTTCGTAAATGGCGTTGGCGCGAAAGGCCGGAAAGATGAAGTCGCGCACGAAATCCTTGCGCAAATCCGAAATAATTACCTTTTCCGCACCCGTGGCCAGGCCCTTGGCACGAACCTTGTCCCAGTCTTCCTTCTGGCCGATATCGGCGCAGTAAGCGATGACCGGGCAGCCATATTCATTGGCCAGCCATTTCAAAATAACCGAGGTATCCAGTCCGCCTGAATAGGCGAGTACAATTTTATTGACCATGGAATTACCTTATTCGTTCAACTCGCTGATTATCGATGATTATATAAGATTCCTGCTCAAGCCGCCTGCAGGATAAAGTGTTCCAAAAGCGCCTTGTGCAGGTGCATCTTGTTTTCCGCCTGATCAAAGACCTCGCTCTGCGATCCTTCCAGGACCTCATCAGTGATTTCCTCGCCCCGGTGCGCAGGCAGGCAGTGCAGCACAATCGCCTTGCTGTCGGCCTTGGCCAGGAGGACATCATTAAGCTGATAGTCCTTGAAATGGGCGAGCCTGGCCTGCTGCTCCGCTTCCTGGCCCATGGAGGCCCAGACATCGACATTGACCACATCCGCCCCGGCAATGGCTACCTGCGGATCCTGAAGCAGTTCTATTCTGCCGGGGGCCTTGGCCTGGGCACGGCCAAGCACTTCCGCCTCGGGGGAATAATCCTTAGGGCAGGCCAGTTTGAGGTTGAAGCCAAAGATGGCCGCCGCCTCGATCCAGGTGTTGGCCATGTTGTTGCCATCACCGATCCAGGCGATGTTCAGGCCTTCCAGTCGGCCCTTTTTCTCCAGCACAGTCATAAGATCACTGAGGATCTGACAGGGGTGGTAGAGATCGGTCAGGGCATTGATGACCGGAATACCGGCATAGTGGGCCAGTTCTTCCACCACGTTCTGGCCAAAGGTGCGCACCACCAGGGCATGGACATAGCGGCCCAGAACCCGGGCCGTATCCTTGAGCGGTTCGCCCCGGCCCAATTGGGAATCGCGTGCAGACATGAAGACAACCTGGCCGTCCAGACCGTACATGGCCGCTTCAAAGGAAACCCGGGTGCGGGTGGAATGTTTTTCAAAAAGCAGGCACACGGTTTTACCGGCAAGCTGCTGATGGCGGATGCCGGCGACAGCTTCGGCCTTCAGGGTCACAGCCCTTTGTATCCAAGAGAACAGCTCGTCCTTGTTGTAGTCAGACAGAGCCAGAAAGTGTTTGTGCATGGGATTTCCTGTGCGGACGGCATGGCCCGGCTATACATCACATGAACCGGATCCCGTCAGGGACTCCGGAATAAAGGTGTATTGATACCGAAAAACATCCATTTTGCAAAGATAAATATGGGAAAGTGCAGGGGCGGGCAGGCTATCGTTTGCAAGCAGCGGGCTAGATAATGTGCAAACCGGAGAGCAAAATCTTGGTGCCGATGGAGATGAGGACAAGGCCGCCCACGACTTCCACCCGGCTGCCCCAGGCGAGCCCGGCCCGGTTGCCGAGAAAAAGGCCCAGCAGGGTCATCAGCCCGGCCACAGCGCCGATCACCAGCGCGGGCCACCAGATTTCCACCCGCAAAATGGCCAGACTCAGGCCCACGGCCAGGGCATCGATGCTGGTGGCAAGCGAAAGCCCCACCATGGTGAGGCCCCTGCTCGGATCCACTTTGTTTTTTTCACCATTGTCCGGACGAAGAGCCTCGACGATCATGTGTCCGCCGATGGCGGCAAGCAGGGCAAAGGCGACCCAGTGGCTGACGTTGTGGACAAAGGAGCGCAGCGACAGGCCCACCATCCAGCCGATGATGGGCATGAGCGCCTGAAAGAGGCCAAAGTGAAAAGAGAGCCTGAAACAGGGGCGGAAGGTAAGCGGCCTGATGCTCACCCCGGCGGCCAGGGCAACGGCACAGGCGTCCATGGCCAGGGCCATGGCCAGGGCGAAGAGGGAAAGGGGATCCATCCTGTTCCTCCACTTTCAGATTAAAGCCCTGTCTGTGTCGGCATCGGCAAATACTCGCCGGACGTGCCGGTATTACGCCTGGGTCGCATTTGCCTCGCCTCCTTGACAGTATCTTTGATTTGAAACTGAAATGAGTTGGAAGCCGTTATTTTCAGCCTGATACAGGCACCCCGTCCTATGCCGGCTCTGCCAGAACCTCGTTTAAGATTTCGATGATCCTGTCGATTTCGTTTTTGCTCACAATGAGGGGCGGCGCAAAGCGCAGCACCCGGTTGCCGGCAAAGTTGATGATCGCACCCTTGGCAAACATCTGGTTAACCATGTCCGCTCCCCGGCAAATGCCCTCCTCGCTGAGCATCAGACCCAGGAGCAGGCCCCGTCCGCGCACACCTGTGGCCCAGCGGGGATATTTTTGGGCAAGCTGTTCCAGTTGGGCGCTGAAATACGCGCCTTTTTCCTGCACCGAGTCGAGAAAGTTGGGCGCAAGCAGGGTGCGCAGCACTTCGGTTGCCGCCGCGGCTGCAACCGGGTTGCCGCCAAAGGTGGAGGCATGGGTGCCCGGCTTGAGTGCTGCCGCTACTTCCTCCCGCGCCAGCATGGCGCTGATGGGCAGGCCATTACCCAGCGCCTTGGCCAAGGTCATAATATCAGGTGTAACCCCGAGCTGTTCATGGGCAAAGAGTGTGCCGGTACGCCCCAGGCCAGTCTGTACCTCGTCAAAGATGAGGAGCAGACCGTGCTGGTCGCAGAGCGCGCGGATTTTCTGGAGGTAATCGGTATCCAGGGGCCGCACTCCGCTTTCTCCCTGCAGCGGTTCACAGAGGATGGCGCAGGTCTGCGGGCCGATGAGCGCCTCAATGGCGGCAATATCGCCGAATTCGGCATGGATAAAGCCCGCAGGCATCGGCTCAAAGCCCTGGTGGAAGCGGGGCTGGCCGGTGGCCGCTACCGTGGCCAGGGTACGGCCATGAAAGGAACCCAGAAGCGAAATAATCTCGAATTTGCCCGGTGCGCTGTGGATACGCGCCAGCTTGATTGCCGCCTCATTGGCCTCGGCCCCGGAGTTGGCAAAAAAGACCCGGTCTGCAAAGCTGTTGTCTATGAGCAGTTCAGCCAGTTCAATCTGCGGCTTGGTGTAGAAGAGGTTGCTCACATGCACCAGCTCGTTTGCCTGGGTACGGATGGCATTGGTGATGGCCGGGTGACAATGCCCGAGCGCACACACCGCAATGCCTGCGAGAAAGTCCAGATATTCCTTGCCGTCTGCGTCCCAGAGGCGACAGCCTTCGCCGCGCATCATTGCCACCGGGAAGCGAGTATAGGTTCCGGCAAAGACTCGTTCGCCCCGTTCAATCCATTCTGTATTCATCATGCCACCAACTCCGTGCCAACACCCTTGCGGGTAAAAATTTCAAGCAGGATCGCATGCTCCTGCCTGCCGTCTATGATATGCGCCTTGGCCACCCCGCCATCCAGGGCAGCCTTGCAACAGTTTACCTTGGGAATCATGCCGCCCTGAATCACGCCTGCTTCGATGAGGTCGTCGATCTGGTCACGGTAAATGGTTGAAATCAGCTCGTCTAGGCTGTTCTTCACACCTGCCACATCAGTGAGCAGGATCAGCTTCAGTGCCCTGAGTTCAGCGGCAATCGCTCCTGCCACCAGATCGGCGTTAATGTTGAAGGCCTGGCCGTCTTCACCCACGCCCACCGGTGCAATCACCGGAATAAAGTCGCTCTGCTGCAGGGTGCGCAGCACTTCGGCATTTACCCTGGTAACCTCGCCCACCCGGCCGATGTCGATCAGCTCAGGCGGCCGGTTTTCTGCGTTGGGCTTGGCATGCAAGGTCATCTTCACTGCCTGCACCAAGTCGCCGTCACGGCCGGAAAGGCCTACCGCCTTGCCGCCGAAATGGTTGATCAGGCCGACGATCTCCTTGTTTACCTTGCCCACCAGTACCATCTCCACCACATCCATGGTCTCGCCGTCGGTCACCCGCATGCCCTGCACATAGCTCGGCTTGACCTGCATCTTGTCGAGAAAACGGTTGATTTGGGGGCCGCCGCCATGCACGATCACCGGGTTGATGCCGATGTACTGCATGAGGATCACGTCTAGGGCGAAGTTTTTTTTCAGTTCTTCGTCCACCATGGCGTGGCCGCCGTATTTGATGACCAGAGTCTTGCCGCTGAATTCGCGCAGGTAGGGGAGCGATTCCACCAAGACCTTGGCCTTGGCTATTCCTTCTGTGGGCATGGTTTGCACATTGGGTGAAAGGAAAAAGCATGGCCTCTGCTGCCGAGCGCTGTAGCGCATGAGTTGAATGCGGCGGCAGGCAAAGGCGTTTATCTTTGTTCTCTGCTCTTTACATTTTTTTTCCGGCAAAGTAAAATTCTTTCCTGATGCAAAAATCAAACCTGATTTTCATAATTCAATCATCTTCCCGTAACTTGTGAGGCCAGTCATGCATTTTTTACCGTTTTCCATGTTGAGTCCCCTGCGCCGGACCATGCTGGCCTGCGCCATGGGAGCTGCTCTGGGGCTTTGCTCCGCCGGTCCTGCACCGCTTTTTGCCGCTGAACAGGCGCCGATTAATATTGAAGCCAACCGCATGGTCTCCCAGGAAAACAGCAATTCCGTGGTTTTCATGGGCAAGGTGGTAGCCAAGCAGGGCGGCATGACCATCCGCACCGATGAGATGACCGTGTACTACAGCGACAGTGCAGATGGCGACAAGGCCGCCGGTCAGCTTGAAAAACTGGTCTGCGTCAAGAATGTGCAGATCGTGCAGGATGACTGGCTCGGCACCGGCGACCGGCTCGATTATTTCGCCAAGCAGCGCAAGGCCGTGCTCAGCGGCAATGCCAAGGCCTGGAACGGCCCCAACATGGTTTCCGGCAAGACCATCACCTACTACCTGAACGAAAAACGTTCGGTGGTGGAGCAGGATTCTACCCAAAAGGGCCGTGTGCGGGCAGTTATCCGTCCGGGGGCTAGCCAGTAATATATGCCTGATATGCCTGTCAATTCAGTACTTGAAACGCGCGGTATTTCAAAGGAGTACCGCAAACGGCGGGTGGTGGACGATGTCAGCCTGCAGGTGAGGAATTCCTCGGTGGTGGGGCTTTTGGGCCCCAACGGCGCAGGCAAGACCACCACCTTCTATTCCATCGCCGGTTTTATCCGTCCGACCAGGGGCGCAATCTATCTGGACAATCAGGACATCACCTCCCTGCCCATCCATAAGCGCGCCCTTGAGGGCATCACCTATCTGGCGCAGGAATCCTCGGTCTTCAAGAAGCTGACTGTGGAGGAAAATATCCGCATTGTTCTGGAACCGCTGGGCTTGCCCAGAAACGAGATCAACAACCGTATCTGGGATCTTTTGGCAGAGCTGAAGGTCGAACACTTGGCCGGCAACAAGGGACATACCCTGTCCGGTGGTGAACGGCGGCGGGTGGAGATTATCCGTGCACTTGCCACTCAGCCGCGCTTCATCCTTCTGGATGAGCCCTTTGCCGGTGTTGATCCCCTCTCCGTGGCCGATCTGCAGCAGATCATCCGTCAGCTGAAACAGCGCGGCATCGGTGTGCTCATCTCTGACCACAACGTGCGCGAAACCCTGCAGGTCTGCGACTTTGCCTATATCATGAACAACGGCCAGGTTCTGACCAGCGGCGTGGCCCAGGATATCATCGAAAGCGTGGTGGCGCGCAAGATGTATTTGGGCGATAACTTCCACATGTAACTGCGGGTACAGACACACGATTCATCATGGCCCTCGAACTCAAGCAAAGCCTCAAACTGACCCAGAAGCTGGTGATGACGCCGCAGTTGCGGCAGGCCATCAAGCTTTTGCAGTTGGGGCGGCTGGAGTTGGGCGACACCTTGCGGGCCGAGATGGAGCAAAACCCCATGCTGGAGGAGGTGCCTTCGCTCAAGGAAGAGGGCGGCCATCCCGAGGCCCTGTCGGCAACCGAAGAACATCAGGATACGGAAATCCCGGTAACCGCCCAGGTGGGCGGTGATGGCCCGACCGGCATCGGCGAGGTGAACTGGGATGACTATGCCAATAACTTTGATGCGGATTTTTCCTTTTCCCGGGAAGTGCCGCCTGCAGACGCGCCTTCCCAGTTTGATTTTATCTCGGCAACCCCTGGTTTGGCGGCCCACCTGCACTGGCAGCTCGCCCACCTGCAACTGGAAGACCTTGATCGCCTGCTTACCGAGTTCATTATCGGCAATCTGGATGGGCATGGTTTTTTGGAGCTGAGCATTGCGGAGATATGTGCAAGCTGCGAGTGCAGCGAGGAAGAGGCCGAGGGCGCGCTGCGCTTGGTGCAGAGCCTGGATCCGGCCGGGATAGGGGCCAGGGATCTGCGCGAATCCCTGCTCCTGCAGTTGGACCGGCTTGAAGAAGAGGACGCGCTGAGCGTGCGCATCGTCGAGAACCATATGGATCTTCTGGAAAGCCGCAACTATGCGCAGCTTGCCCGGGAACTTGAGGTAAACCAGCAGCGGGTGCTGGATTCGGTGGTGCTGATTCAGCAACTGAACCCCTATCCGGGCAATGAGTTCAGTAACGAACAAATCAACTACGTCAGCCCGGATGTGTATGTCATTCGGGTGGGCGATGATTTTGTCATCCAGCTCAATGACGACGGCCTGCCCAGCCTGTGTCTGTCTGAAGAATACCTCAACCTGTTGAAGGAAAAACAGGCGCTCAACTCCCAGTCGCGGGCCTTTCTCTTGGAAAGCAAGCGCAACGCGGAATGGATCATCAAGTCAGTGGACCAGCGGCATCGCACCATCTACAAGGTGGTGGAAAGCCTGCTCAAATTTCAGCGCGATTTTTTCGAGCAGGGGCCTCTGGCCATGAAACCGCTGATCTTGCGGGATGTAGCCGAGGATATCGGCATGCACGAATCCACCATCAGCCGGGTAACTTCGAATAAATACGTACATACGCCGCAGGGTATTTACGAGCTGAAGTTCTTTTTTAATGCGGCCATCACCAATGCCGACGGCAATGCAGTGGGCACTGAGGCCATCAAAACCCGCATCCGCCAGTTGGTGAATGCTGAAAATCCGGCCAAGCCGCTCAGCGACAATCGGATTTCCGAGCTACTCGCCGAGGAAGACATGCAGGTGGCCCGGCGCACGGTGGCAAAATACCGTGAGCAGATGAAGATACTACCGGTCAAGCATCGGCGGCAGACGGTTGCAGCCAGGGAGAAGAGATCGTGAAACTAGGCGAGCAGGCAATTATTAAACTGGTTTCGGACACTAAAGACGAGACCCTGCGCGAAATGAGCGCCCTGGCTGCCCGACTTGAAGAAGGACTTGACGAAGAGCGTGTGTACAATGCGCTCATTCAACGGGAAAAGATGGGTTCAACCGGTATCGGCGGCGGGGTAGCCATTCCCCACGCCAAGGTTGAAGGCGTGCAGGGCAAACTTCTGGCCCTGGGCTATAGCCGCAAGGGCGTCCCCTTTGACAGTGTAGACCGGCGGCCGGTAGAGGTGATGGTGCTGCTTTTGGGCGAACCCGGCCCAAATCAGGACTATCTGCACGCACTTGGTAAACTTGGTCGCATGCTGCGCGACGAAAACAACCTGGAAATGCTTTTGGAGAACCATAAGCCGGTGCAGCTCGATACGGTATTTTCCCGTATGTATCACTCCGCCGCCACCGTAGTGGTGCCGGTTTTCCCTGCGGAAGAACCGTCACCGTATATTCCATAGGTAAGAGCCTGCAACCGGCCGGGATTCTTGGACTTCTTGCCGAAACGGCCCTGCTTTCACGTGGTTATTTCAATTTCAGATCAACGGAAATGAATCAAGGAGACAGTAACTGATCACGGGGTAAATATACTGAAATTGTTGAATAAAATCTGTGTTATATTTGCATAGCGATTTCTAACTAACTGATTTTATTGATTCCAGGTTTTCACTGGTATTTTTTGATCTGAATAATTTTCAGTAATTTTGAATAGATAGAAAGTAGACACCCCGTGATCGGTTACAGGTGCCGGAGCCGACACGATAGGGTTTTGATCCGGCATTGGAATCAGCTGCGAATCATCTCCGCGATCTGAAAGGCCATTTCAAGTGACTGTTCCGCATTAAGGCGCGGGTCGCAGGTGGTGAGATAGCGCAGGCCCAGTTGCTCCGGCGAAAGCCGGCGCGCGCCGCCGATACACTCGGTAACGTCATCCCCGGTCAGTTCAAAATGCACTCCACCCGGAATGGTGCCCTCGGCCCAGTTCAGCTCAAAGAAACAGCGCAGTTCCGAAAGGATATTTTCAAAATCCCTGGTTTTATGGCCGGAGGTCGAGCTGAAGGTGTTGGCATGCATGGGGTCGCAGGTCCAAAGCACGTTGAAACCGGCATTTTTCACGGCCCGCAGAAGCGGCGGCAGGTGCTTTTCAATGGCAGTTGCGCCAAAGCGGGTGATAATGGTCATCCTGCCTGCCTCGTTGTGCGGGTTGAGCCGCTCGATAATGGCCAGGATCGAGTCGATATCGTAGCTCGGGCCCACCTTGATGCCGAGCGGGTTGTGCACGCCGCTCAAGAATTCCACGTGCGCGCCGTCGAGCTGGCGGGTACGGTCGCCAATCCACAGCATGTGAGCGGAACAGTCGTACCAGCCGCCGTCTGTTGAGTCCTCGCGGGTCATGGCCTCCTCATAGCCAAGAAAAAGCGCTTCGTGCGAGGTGAAGAACTGGGCCTCCTTGAGCTGGGGTGCGTCTGTGGAAATGCCGATGGTGTCCATGAACTTAAGGGCATTACTGATCTGCTTGGCCATGCGCTCGTAGCTGCGGCCCATGGGCGACTGCTTGACAAACTCCTGGTTCCAGGCCTGTACCCGGTGCAGGGAGCCGAACCCGCCTCGGGTAAAGGCCCGCAGCAGGTTCATGGTGGCGGCCGACATGTGGTAGCCCTGGAGCAGCCGTTCCGGGTCTGGTATCCTGGCCCGCAGTTCCGCTTCGGCGGAGTTGGCCATATCGCCGCGATAGCTGGGAATCTCCGTGCCGTTGATGATTTCGGTGTCGCTGGAGCGTGGCTTGGCATACTGGCCCGCAATGCGACCCACCTTGACCACCGGCTTGTTGCCGGCATAGGTGAGGATGACCGCCATCTGCAGGAGCACCTTCAGGGTTTCGCGGATATTGGGGGCGGTACAGCGGGCGAATTCCTCGGAGCAGTCGCCACCCTGCAGGAGGAAGGCCTCGCCCCGCACAGCCTGCGCCAGGCGCCCCTTGAGTTCGCGGATTTCACCGGCAAAGACCAGGGGCGGCAGGCTGGCCAAGGTTGCCAGAACCTGCTCGTAATGCTTTTGATCAGGCCAGTTCGGCTGCTGCAGGGCGGTTTTACTGCGGTAGCTTGTTTTCGTCCAATCGGTGGGTGAAGTGCTTGTGTTCATGATGCGCTGTCTTTCGGTGTTTCTTTGAGATGATGCTGCACCAGGGATAGGGCAGCCAAGGGAATAAACAGATACAGTCAATAGGCCGGGTATCTAGGCCGGGTAACGTTATACTGGTCGGGTTTGGGCTGCATGCGGATCACAGCGGTGGATCGCACCCGTTGCCCGCGCAGCACACTTCCTCATCAAAGAGGTTGAGGATGCGCAGCGCCTGTTCGCGCTTGAGGCCGTCGCTATAGGGCTCAAAACTCAGGCTCTGTCGCAGGCCGGCTGCAGCGCTGCGGCTGGGGATGGCGTCCATGCCCGTGGCCAGCACACGACCACTTCCGGTTTCCAGCAGTTCTGCATCGCGACCATTACTGACAACGGCAAGCGGAATGCGATATTTTGGCTCCAGTATGCGGGCCGCGGCAATGGCTGCCTTTTCCCTGGTTACCAGTGAGCCGGGCCCGTAGCGCAGGATAAAGAGCCGCCTGCCCTCGATGCGGGCGCAGAGTTCAATACGCGATTCCACCTGGTTGCCGTTGAATTCGCTGACGATAACCAGCCTCGGCTCCAACTCTTCCGGCGCATAACCCAGCTCTTCCACCAGGTGGCGGGCAAGCTCTTGGCGAATGCGTTCGTCATCGGTGTCCTTCAGGGTCTCACCGGTGAGATAGTCCTTAAGTTCGCCGTAAACGATGTGATGGCCGGAATTGTCAAACATAGCAGAAAAACCAGAGCTACAGTAGTTTAAAAACAGGTGCTTCCGTAAAAGGAAACCTTTTCGTTTCCCATACCTTTAATTTTCTTATCCCCATGGTCAAGCAGGAAAAAATGGAAGAGCAGCAAGGCAGCGCCTCAGGCGTCTCAGGTGTATCAGGCAGAGAGGAACAGGATGGTCAGTGGCTGAAGTTGAGTTTTATCTGCCCGCTCGCCTTGATGGAAGCGGTCAGCGATCTCTTGACGGTGTGCAGCGGCAGCGGAGTGGAAGAAAGCCCGGCAACAGCGGCGGGCTGCCGCCTGAGCGGCTTTTTTTATGTAAATGCCACGGAAGAGGGAGCGATCCAGGCGCAGGTAGAGCAGATCAAGCATGAAACCAAGACGGCGCTGGCCGAACTCTTCGCCCTCTACGGCGAGCCCCTGCCGGAATTTGAACAGGCCATGCTTGCCGATGAGGACTGGGCCAATTCCTGGAAAGAGCATTTCAAGACCTTTGCCATTGCCCCCGGCCTGGTCATCAAACCGTCCTGGGAAGAGTATATGCCATCCCCCGGCGAGCAGGTGCTGGAGATGGACCCGGGCATGGCCTTCGGCACGGGCCGGCATGCCACTACCCGTGGGGCGCTGCAGTTGATTAAGCGGTCCATGCAGGAAAACATACCCAACCGGGTGCTGGATGTGGGCACCGGCACCGGCATCCTTGCCATGGGAACGGCCCTGTGGGGCGTGCCCGAAGTGCTGGCCCTTGATAACGACCCCGAGGCGGTACGCGTAGCCGGAGACAATGTGGTGCAAAACAAACTCTCCGGCCGCATCCGGGTTGAGCTGACGCCGGTTGAGCAAGTAAAGGGCAGCTACGGCCTGATCTCTGCCAATATCGTGCACGATGTGCTGGTGGAGATGTTGCCGCACCTGCGCCGTCTGACCGCGCGGCCCGGCTTTCTCGTTCTGGCCGGCATCCTTGCGGGTGGGCAGGAGCGCAACATCACCAAATTGTATGCCCAGGCCGGTTTTACCCTTCTGGGCTGTGAGTACGAAGAGGAGTGGGTTTCACTCCTCTTCAGACTTGGTGGCGAAACTCCCAGCAGCGGTGGATGCGCGGGTTGCGGCTGAAATCCGGCGGAATGGTGGCGGCGCTGATCTCTTCCACCGCAAATTCGCGCATTAATGTTTCATCAAGGGCAAATTTGCGGAAATTGGTGGAGAAGATGAGCAAGCCCCCCCGGCTGAGCCGCTGCATGGCCAGCCGCAGCAGGGCGGGGTGGTCGCGCTGGATATCAAAGGAATCGCGACTGCCCTTGGTGTTGGAAAAGGTAGGTGGATCAACAAAAATAAGGCCATAACGCTCCTGATTCTGCCTCAGCCACTGCAGACAATCCGCCTCGATCAACTGGTGCAGCGGCCCACCGAACCCGTTTAAGGCCAGGTTGGTATTGGCCCTGGCCAGATAGGTCTCCGAGGCATCCACCGTAATGGTGGAGGTGGCGTTGCCCAGGGCGGCAAAGATGGTGGCCGCGCCGGTATAACCGTAGAGGTTAAGGAAAGTCGCGCCCTTGGCCAGTTCCTGAATACGGCTGCGGATAGGCCGGTGATCCAGGAAGAGCCCGGTGTCGAGATAGTCGGTAAAGTTGACCAGGAAACGGCCTTCACCTTCCCGCACCTCGAATAACTGGCCGCCGGCACCACTCTTTTTCTGGTACTGGCCGCTTCCCTTCTGGCGTTTTCTGGTCTTGATGAAAAGACGGCTGTGGGGCACAGCCAGCACTGCCCGTACCACCGCCAGGGCCACCTGCAGCCGTTCGGCCGCCTTATCTGCATCCACCGAGGCGGGCGCGGCATATTCCTGCACCTGTACCCACTCTTCATAACAGTCCACGGCCAGGTTGTATTCCGGCATATCCGCATCGTAGAGGCGGAAACAGTGGATCTTTTCTTCCTTTATCCAGTTCTCCAGGGCGGCAAAGTTCTTGATGAGCCGGTTGGCAAAGTCTTCACCGGCGCTGCCGGGTTCAGGCGGCTGCGGTTGCCACTGGGCCCAGGGCGCTTCCGGGGCGGCAGGGCGGCTTTCATGGCCGATCAAGAGGCGGCACTTGAGCGGGCCATTGTATAACTGGTGCTCATCCTGCCAGACCACGGCCGGAATATCGGCAAATTCCGGATTGGCGGTAAAAAAGGCAAAGCGCCAGCCATGGAAATAGTTACGGTAGCTGCGGCCAAGTGAGCGGTAGAGATAGCGCACCGCCTCTTTTCCCGAGAGCCGCTCGCCGTAGGGCGGATTGGTGAGGATGCAGCCCTTGGGCCCGGGGTTTCTCAGGCGGGCCAGGGGCCGGTGGCGGATGACGATCACATCGCGCAGACCGGCGGCAATCACGTTTTTGCGGGCCGCTGCCACGGCGCGCGGGTCGGCGTCGTAGCCGATGAACTGCGGCCACTGCTTGGGCTCATCCACAGTCTCGCGTTCCAGGGCCTCGGCAATGAGGTGCTCCCAGAGTTTGTGGTCGTGCTTGTTCCAGCCCATGAAACCAAAACGCTTGCGCTGCAGGCCGGGAGCGCTCTTGGCCAGCATCAGCGCCGCCTCGATGAGGAGTGTAGCGCCGCCGCACATCGGATCCAGCAGGATGGGCTCTTCCTCCACCTGCTCAAGCCAGCCGGCAAAACGCACCAGGGCCGCGGCCAGGGTCTCCTTCAAAGGGGCTTCGCCGGTACCTATGCGGTAACCGCGCCGGTGCAGACTTTCGCCGGAAAGATCGAGCGACAGGCTGGCGCCCGTGCCCTGCACATGCAGGTTGAAGCGCAGATCCGGGTTTAAGGTGTTCACATCGGGCCGCTTGCCGAAGCGGCGGCGGAACTGGTCGGCAATGGCGTCTTTCACGCGCAGGGCCGCGAATTGCGAATGGGGGATGGCCGCATTGACCAGGGTGCTGTGCACGGCAAAGGTCTTTTTGACGCCTAAATGCTCATCCCATAGCAGCTTTGAGCAGTGCTCGTAGAGGGCGTCGGTGTCGGGCGCGTCAAAACGGGCCAGTTCCAAAAGGATGCGCGAGGCAAAGCGCGACCACAGGCAGGCGCGGTAGCCGCTTTCCAGGGTGCTGCCGCTCCAGTTGACCGCACCAGGCTTGATTTGAATATGCCGGCCGCCGCAGGCCGCGATTTCTTCGCTGACCAGTTGTTCAAGACCAGTGGCACAGGTGGCGGTGAAGATGAGGGGCTTACTTTTACGGGTACGGATGTTGTGAGCTGGGGGCATGGCGACAGGAAGCAAGATGAATGAATTCCACTTCTATTTCAAAGATTTCAAAGCCCTTATCTGTGTCGGCTTTGGAAGATGCTCCTCAGAGACCTATAAGTACGCCTGCGTCGCATATCCCTCGCTTCCTTGATAATCTCTTTGATCTGGAATCGGAATAAAACAGCCATACTAGTCCCTTGCAGCGGTGGAGTAAAGCTTTTCAACGGTTGCGGCCTTAACTCTTGCGTCCATCTTGCTTCTATCCCGTTTCCATTAGGCTGCCATCGCGCTGAGATGGGCGTTTTCCTGTATTGTAGTGTCGGCCGGTTTTGCGGATGTGAAGAAAACGATTAAATAAAATAATTTAAAATTAACAAGATAGTGTAACGACCAGCCGGAATTTAGGTTTTTTGACCGTCATGCTGCCGGCCGCAAAAAACAGGGCTGCATTGCCAGAAGCAAAAGCCGCCCTATTGTAACGAGGAACGCGCCGGAGCGGCGCGGAACTTTTTCTCTCATTCATCGAATACAAGAGGAACGACCATGAAAAAAGGAAAAAAATACTTTCTGACTTCTGCCTTGGCCCTTGCCTTTGTTCTGGCCGCTGGCCATGCCTTTGCTACCGAGCAGACCACCACCTGGAAGCAGGCAGGCACCGAGATCAAGGAAGCAGGCAGCGAAGTGAAGGATGCTGCCGGCACGGTTGTTGACGCCACGGTTGATTCCAGCAAAAAGGCCTGGAACAAGGTCAGTACCACCACTTCCGATGCTGTGGACACTGCCCAGGAAAAGACTTCGGCTGCTTGGGATAAGACCAAGACCGAGGCCAAAGAACTGAAGGAAAACGTGAAGGAAGCCACCCAAAAATCCAAGGTGGAGACCGAGAAGGCTGTAGAAAAGGCTGAAGTAAAGACCAAGGAAGCGGTTGAGGATGCCAAGGAAGCTACCCGCGAGGCCAAGGTGAAAACCGAGAAGGCGGTAGACAAGGCCGAGGTGAAGACCAAGGAAGCGGTCGAGGATGCCAAGGAAGCTACCCGCGAGGCCAAGGTGGAAACCGAGAAGGCGGTAGAGAAGACCAAGGCGGAGATCCACGAGGCTACTGAGCCGAAGTGATGCTCCTTTTGTAATATAGATGTAAGAATCGCTGCCGGCTGAAAAAAGCGCTGTAACAAGCCCTTTTCAGCCGGCAGAAACAGGATAGAAGAAAGGCTTGAGGCATAACGCTTCAGGCCTTTTTTGTTCGCGTTTTTGTGCGTTTCCGGCTGAGTCCGCGCAGCGCAGACTGCGCGGTACCGACCGCCTTGGAATTACAAATTGTGGACGCTGTGCTGTTCCGGCAGGATCACCTCGGTGCCTGTGAGCAGGCCGGCAAACTCCTGCATGGTGCTTTCTTCGCCGTGCACCAAAAAGGTGCGCTTGGCCTTGGTCTGCCGGTGCCAGGTGAGCAGTTCCTGCTGATCGGCATGGGCGGAAAAGCCGTTGATGGTGTGGATAGCAGCGTTGACCGCAATTTCTTCGTTGAAGATGCGCACCTCTTCCGCGCCGTCAATAATTAGGCGGGCCAGAGTGCCCTGGGCGGCAAAGCCGACAAAGATCACCGCAGCCTCGGGCTTCCATAAGTTGTTGCGCAGGTGGTGGCGGATGCGCCCACCCGTGGCCATGCCCGAACCCGCGATGATAACCACCCCCTCCATATTCTTCAGGGCAACCGAATCGGCGGTGTCGCGCGTAAACTGCAGGCCGGGCAAGGCAAAGGGATCCCGGCCGCTGACCAGAACCTGCCAGGTTTCCTCGTCAAAACATTCGGGATGGCGACGGAAAATTTCCGTGGCCGAGATGGCCATGGGTGAGTCCAGATAGACCCGCAGGTTGTGCGGCAGTTTCCCCTGCTCGATGCCTTCCCGCAGGTAGTAGAGCAGTTCCTGGCTGCGCTCCAGGGCAAAACTTGGGATGAGCACATTGCCGTGGCCCGAGATGGTGCTGTTGATGGCATCGAACAATTCGATGATCGACTCGCTCAGTTCCCGGTGCCGGCGGTTACCGTAGGTGGTTTCCATGACCACGACATCAACCTCGGGTGCAGGCGCGGGATCTGGCAGGATGGCCCGGTCGCTGGAACCAAGGTCGCCGGAGAAGAGCACCCGGCGTTTCTGCCCCTTTTCTTCCAGATCAAGGAGCACACAAGCTGAACCCAGGATATGGCCTGCGTCGTAAAAGGTGACGCTGATGCCTGGGGCGAGTTGATGGGGCTTTTCCCAACGGGCAATATCCACAAAAAAATCAAGCGCATTGAGTGCATCAATGGTGGTGTAGAGCGGTTCCACCGGTGTGCCCGATTTCTTTCGTTTGGAGGCCTTGTAGTTCTGGTACTTGGCATCCTCCTCCTGGATATGGGCCGAATCCAGCATGACCAGCTTGGCCAGTTCTCTGGTGGCCGAGGTGCAGAGGATGCGCCCTCTGAAGCCGCGTTTGGTCAGAAGCGGGATGCGACCGCAGTGGTCGAGGTGGGCATGGGTGAGGATGAGAAAATCAATGCCGGTCGGGTCAAAGCCGAAGTCGTTGCTGTTCTCTTCATCCATGCTGCGGCTGCCCTGATAAATGCCGCAGTCGATGAGGATGCGCTTGCCGGCGCATTCGACCAGGTGGCAGGAACCGGTAACGTTTCTGGCTGCGCCATGAAAGGATATCTGCATAGGTCTTGCCTCGAAATTTAGGGTGAAAGAAGCGGAGAAGGTGGATCAACCGCGCTCAAAGGTGGACGCCTCGGCGGGCATGGGAACAATCGTTTCCACCAGGCCTGCAAACTCGCCGTTGCTGTTGTACCAAGGGCATTGATGCACCAGTTTGCGCCGGCCTTTATTGCTTGTGTAGTAGGTGTTGGCGCTTTCTTCTTCAAGCATGCGCCGGATGACGGCATTGGCTGCCTCCGGGTGGCAGTCGAACAGGCTTTTGCCGAGAAGGGCTCTACCGCCCCAGGCTTTGAAATTTTCTTCCGCCAGACGGTTCATGGCGATGATAATCCCCTTGCGGTCGCAGACGCTGACCGCAAGAGGATAGTGGTAGATCCAGTCGAAAAGCGTGACGCCGGATTGCATGGGCAAGGGAGCAAAGGGGGAGCTGATGATTAACTGATGCCCAGTTCCTGGGGAGGGAAAGGCAGCCAGCGGAAGAGCAGGCGCTCTAAACGGGCGCATTGCTGGAAGTGTAGTTCTATGGCCTGGCAGCGCTCCGGGTTGTTGTCGCCGTAGCGCTCAAGGATGTAGTCGAGCCGTTCGTCCAAGGAAACCACGGTGTGGTGGCGTACCCGTTTGTCGGCGTAGTGCACCAGCTCAAGGGCGGAGAAACGGCCTGCCTCGTAGCCGGCCACATCAAAAACAGACAGGCGCACATGCTGGCCCACCACGGCCGCCACTTCGGGATAACCTTCCTTAAGGCAGATATCGGCCCCGATTTTGGCATGGTCGCACTTGGTGTTGAGGCAGGGGGTCTTGGCAATGTCGTGCAGGAGCGCGCCGGCCAGCACCAGTTCCATGCCGGCCTGCGGTTTTCCAGGCTGCATGTCGCTTAAGCCCTGCAGGAGTTGTATGGCAAGCCTGGCCACCACCAGCGAATGGCGGCGGATATTGGCGAGCATGGCATGGTCCTGCATCAGTTGCAGGCACTCTGCCAGTCCGGGTATGCGGGGCTCCTCCTCCACCGGTCGTGCCTCTTTTCAGTTGCCTTGGCTGCTGAAGCGGTGCACGGCATCTACGGCAATTTTGACCTGATCCGGATCGGTCTCCGGAACAACGCCGTGGCCTAGGTTGAAGATGTAGCCGCGGGCTTCGCTCGCGTCGGCCAGCATGGCGGCAATGCGCGCCTCCAGATCTTCTTTGGGAAGAAAGAGCGCCAGGGGATCGAGATTGCCCTGAACCGCATGCGGCCCGGCCCGGCGAATGGCGTCAGCCAGGGGGATGCGCCAGTCTATGCCCAGCACATCGGCATCCAGGGTGGATGTGTAGGGCAGCAGGGTCGCGCCGTTATTGGCAAAGTAGATGAGCGGAATATCGGTGTGCTGCCTGAGATCGGCCAGAATGGTTTGCACATAGGGCAGGGCAAAGCGCTCGTAGTCGCAGGGGGCCAGCGCGCCTGCCCAGGAATCGAAGAGCTGCAGGGCCTGGGCCCCGGCCTTGGCCTGGGCAATGAGGTAGCTGCTGGTGCAGGCGGTGATCTTGTCGAGGATGCTGCGGTACAGTTCCGGCTCGTGGAACATCATGCCCTTGGTGGCAACGAAGTTCTTGGAACTGCCGCCTTCAATCACATAGGTGGCCAGGGTAAAGGGTGCACCGGCAAAACCGATGAGCGGCACCTTGAGTTCGCGCCGCAAAAGGCGGATGGTCTCCAAAACAAAGGGCATGTCCGCCTCGGTATCGGGCACCCGCAGGGCCTCTGCCGCCTTTTGATCGCGCACCGGTTCCGGAAAGATCGGCCCTCTGCCGTCGTGGAATTCCAGGGGCAGGCCCATGGCCTCCATGGGAATGAGGATGTCGGAGAAGAGGATGGCCGCATCAAAGCCAAAAATATCAATCGGCTGCAGGGTGACTTCAGTGGCCAGTTCCGGATTCTTGCACAGTTCCAGAAAGGTGCGCCGGCTGCGCACCCGCTGATAGTCAGGCAGGTATCTGCCGGCCTGGCGCATAAACCAGACCGGAACATGGCTGGTCTTTTTGCCTCTGCACGCTTCAAGAAAAGTTGTGTTCATGCCGTACCCGGAGAATTATTGAATAAAGAAAACATCAGGTAGTCTACCTGAGAGTGAGATTACCTGTCAACGCCGGGGTTGGTAGGAACAAAAGGGTTCGGCCGCCAGGTAGTCGCCGCTCATGGCATAGGCCCTGGCGCGGCAGCCGCCGCAAACGTTTAGGTATTCGCAGTGGCCGCAGTTGCCCTTGTAGCTCTTGAAATCACGCATTTCATGGAAGAGCGGCGCATTTTCCCAGATCTCCTTGAAGCTCTGCTTGCGCAGGTTGCCGGCAGCCTTGGGGAAATAACTGCAGGGCAAAACATTGCCGTCCACATCGATCAGGCAGATGAGTTGGCCTGCCAGGCAACCCTTGGACCCGCCGGTGGAAAAAGACAGGCTGCGGCGCTTGAAACTCTCGCCTTCGGCCTTGGATCGTTGCAAGACCAGCCGGTAATACTGGGGTGCGCAGGTGGGCCGCATGAGCAGCTCGTCTTCTTCTTTTTCTATATCATAATGCCAGTTGAGCATGGCCTCGTAGTCACCAGGCGGGATGAGCTCGCTCATAATTTCCTCGCCCCGGCCGGTGGGTACTATCATAAAGAGATACCAGGCGGTTGCGCCCAGTTCTTTCACCAACGGGTAGAGCTTGGCCGCCTCTTTTTGGTTGCGCTTGGTGAAGGAGGAGTTGACCAGAAAGGGGATGCCGTGCTTCTTAAAAAGAGAGATGGCCTGCATCACCCCTTCGAAAGCGCCGGGTTGACGGCGGAAGTCGTCATGCACGGCAGCACTGGCCCCATCAAGGCTTAAGGACACCATTTTGATGCCGCTTGCCAGCATGTTGCGGCACACCTCGGGCGTCACCAAAGAACCGTTGGTGGCCAGGCACATGCGCAGTCCCAGTTCCGTGCCGTGGGCGGCAATGTCAAAGACATCTTCACGCAAAAGCGGCTCGCCGCCGGAGAGCACTACCACCGGGTCGGCATAGCTGTGGATGTCAGCCAGGATGCGTTTGGCCTCGCTAAAGCTGAAATCCGGATGACCCTGCACCTCCATCTCTGAAGAAGAACGGCAGTGCACACAGCCGAAGTTGCAGCGGCGGGTGATTTCCCAGGCGATCCATTTGGGGATAAATTCCATAGAGGTTCCAGTTGCTTAGTTAGGTTGATTAGGTTGCTTACTATGTGAGTTGCAAAAAATATTCAATACGCTGACTGCTGGAAGATAGGGCCGGGACAAAGTCAGCGGCCAGGGCAAAACCAGCGGTTTCCGGGCGAGGACTGTTGCAGCGATAGTGCGAACAGCAAGTCTCCGGTCCGGATACACTGTGCACATTTAAAATTTTTCTAGTCCTTCAACCGAGGTATTGTAGCGCGTTTTTAGAATGCGGCTACTTCTACAGGCGGAGAAATCGCCCGGTTTGCTGTTTTACTGCAGCTCGTCCCTGAGTGCAGGTATGGCCGTATCCGCAAAGGCGGGTGCGCCCCAGCCCAGTGCCTGAAACAGATTGCTCTGGGTCAGCAGCCGGTTCAGGTGAACATCTGCCAGGGCCAGTTCAGCCTGACGGCCGGCTTCTTGGGCATCCAGCCAGTGGCGCAGCTCTGTTTGCCCGGCACGGTAGCGCACTTCGGCCAGATTTTCTATGTGGCGTAACTGGGCCAGTATCTCTACCTGCCGCTGCTGGTTTTCTGCCAGGCTCTGCTCTGCAGACAGGCCGTTTTCCACTTCGACAATGGCTTGCAGCAAATTTTGCCGAAAGCCGATACAGGCCTCTTCATATTCATTTTTTGCAATGCGAGGGTTGCGTCGCAGAGCCCCCACATCCAGAAAGGGTAAAGACAGGCCGGCACTGAGGGCGGCTGCCGGGTTTTGCAAAATTTTGGCCAGGGCGCTGCCACCGCTGCTGAGGGTGCCGGACAGGCTCAGTGCCGGATACAGGGTGCGCTGCTGCACCTGTACATTTGCCAGAGTTGCCCGCAGGCGCAGCTCGGCAGCAGCGAGGTCCGGCCGCTGGCTGAGCACTTGAGCCGGCAGACCGGGGTTAATGTGGGGGCGTCCTGCGGCGTCCTGCGGTAGATTGTCCGGCTCAAAGGAGCGGGGCAGGTTGCTCGGAGTTATTCCCAGCAAGAGCGCCAAGGTGTGGCGGGCCTCCTGCCGTTGTTGTTGCAGGCCAATAAGGGCCATCTCCTGGGCCTGAAGATTCTGGCGGGCCTGGGCCACTTCCAGGCCGGCTGCTGCACCGGCGTCGTGCTGTATGGTCACAAATTGCAGGGTTTTCCGGCTATGATCCAGGCTTTGGCGGTTAATATGCAGGCGTTGGTTGATTGCGGCCAGTTGCCAGTACTGGCGTACCACATTGGCAGCCAGGGTAAGAATGGCTGCAGTGTGATCCTGCATGGTGGCTTCTTGCTCCCACTGACTCATATCCCGCTGCTGCCGCAATTTGCCCCATAAATCGATTTCCCAGTCAGCCCCTACGGAAGCGCCGGCCGAACGGCTGCTGGTCCCGTTGCCGGTGAGGCTGCGGTTATAGCCTGTGCTGAGCGAGCCTGAAGGCAGGGGCCACAGGTTGGCTGTTTGCGTCTCTGTACGCAAGAGGGCGTTGCGTACCCGCAGGGCTGCAGCCTGTACATTGCCCTGTTGGGTCAGCGCCAATTGTACGGCTTGATTAAGCGGTTCCTGCCCGTATTGCGGCCACCAGGCCCTGGCATAGGGCGGGTTCTCCTGGAGCGATTGGGCCGATGCGGGCGCAGCCCGAGCAGTATGTTGCCAGGCTGTAGGCGTTTGCAGGGGCAGGGGTTGGGTAGGTACCGGTTGATGCAGGCAGGCGGACAGCAGCAGACCGCACAGCAGGATGCCTAGGTGATATGGAAAGGACATAGATATGCAGGACCTGGAAACATGAGGCATGAGGCAGGGTTGTGGCCAGCTTGGTTACTGGTTCGCCAGCGCATCTACCGGGTTGAGGCGGGCGGCATTGCGAGCGGGCCACAGGCCGAAAATCAGACCGATAAGGCTGGAGCAGAGCACAGCCAGGCTCACGGCCTGCACGGAAAAGATCAACTGGAACTGCTGCACAAAAAGAGTAATAAGCAGACCTATCCCCATGGCCAGGGCGATCCCGGCAAGCCCTCCTGCCAGACAGACCAGCATGGCCTCTATTATAAATTGTTGCAAAATATCACCTTGTCTGGCCCCCACCGCCATACGAATGCCTATTTCCGGTGTGCGTTCACTTACGCTGACCAGCATGATATTCATAACGCCAATACCGCCGACAAGCAGCGAAATAACCGCGATAGAAGAAATCATCAGTTGCAGGATAAGGGTTGTTTTTTCAATCGTGGCCCGGATGCTGTCGCTGTTGTATGTAAAAAAATTCTTGCTGCCGCGCCGGATAAGCAGCAGGGTACTCAGCTCGTTTTCAGCGTCTTGCATGGCGGCGGTATCGGCAACGCGTACGCCCATGCTTTGCAGCCTGGTGCTATTGCCGGAAAAACGGGCCAGGACGGTGGTATAGGGCAGCCACACCACATTGCCTTCGTTTGTGGCAAAAGAGCCTTTTCTCTGGCTGGTTACGCCAATAATCCGCACCGGTACCGTGCCTAACACTATGGTCTGGCCAATGGGGTTTTCGCTGGGACTAAAGAGGGCCTTGCGGGTGTTGGCATCCACCACGGCCTCTTGGGCCAGTTGGTGGGTGCTGATTGTATCAAATCCCGCGCCGGCGGCAAAACGGTAGCCGTGTACGCGGAAAAACTGCTCGCCCACGCCATGGGCTGTTACGTTTTTTTCGGTGTTGCCGCGTCGTACTGTAGTATTGAACTGCGTTTGCGGGGTGACGCTGTCTACAAAAGGAAGTGCGGCCAGAGCCTCTGCATCCTCCAGGGTAAAGCCTGGGGTAACGTCGGCTCGCCGGTCGCCAAAACCAGTGCCCGGATAAATATCTATGGTACTGGTGCCCAGGGCACTGATATCGGCCAGGATTTGCTGTTTGGAACCCTCACCCAAAGCATTGACCAAGGCCACGGAAACAATACCAATAACAATGCCCAGCATGGTGAGCAGGGTGCGCATGCGATGGGTGCGCATGGCTGTCCAGGCCATGCGCATTCCCTCGCCCAGACGGGCGCACCAGGCGAGTATGCTGTTTTGCTGGAGCTGACGGTACGGGATTGCGGGCGCTGCGCTCCCGGTGCGGACCTGGGCTTGAGCGCCGCTGTCGCGCAGGATACGTCCGTCGGCAATTTCAATAATACGGCCTGCATGAGCCGCCACCTGGGCATCGTGGGTAACAAGGATGATGGTGTGGCCGGCCTGGTGCAGCTCGCGCAAAATGCGCATAACCTCCAGGCCGGTGGCGCTGTCCAGCGCTCCGGTAGGCTCATCGGCAAGGATGATGGCCCCACCGTTCATGAGCGCCCGGGCAATGCACACCCGCTGCTGCTGTCCGCCGGAAAGCTGCCCCGGTTTGTAGTGCAGCCGTTCCTGCAGGCCCAGCCGCGCTAAAAGAGCGCGGGAGCGTTTACGTCGGCTTTTACCGGGTTCCCCTGTATATATTGCCGGTATTTCAACATTTTCTTGGGCAGTCAGGCCCGTGATCAGGTGGTAGCGCTGAAAGACAAAGCCAAAATGTTCCCGCCTGAGTCGGGCCAGCTCGTTGGGTGGCATAGTACTGGTATTGACGCCCAAAATGTGATAGCTGCCGCTGCTGGGTTGATCCAAGCAGCCGATCAGGTTCATTAAAGTGGATTTGCCCGACCCGGATGGCCCGATAATGGCTACCATTTCTCCGGCATTGATGCGCAGGTTGACCTTATCCAGCACCAAGACCTGTTCTCCGCCAGATTGAAACTGTTTGCAGACCCCGCGCAACTCCAGAAACACCGGGCCAGGAGCAGGGGCATCGACTGTATTCATGGGGCTGCTCCTGCGTCGCTGCCGGTCCAGGCCGTCATATCCTGGTCTGTCTGCACCTTGCCGACAACCACCTGTTCGCCCTCCTGCAGGCCCTCCAGCACCTGGGCATATACCCGGTTATTCAGGCCGATGCGCACTTTTTTGTGTATCAGCTCCTCCCCTTTGCGGCCCTCTTCCAGCACACGTACAGCATAGCGGCCATCAGCGGCCCTTGTGCCCAGGGCGGCGGCAGGCACGACCAGGACATTATTTAGGCCGGCTACGGTAATCACCACCTGCGCAGTCATGGCCACTCGCAATGTGCCCGCCGTATTGTCGGCATGGAGCCGGCCATTATAGTAGATTGCACCCCCCTGGCTGGTCGGGGCCGGGCCGGCGCTGCTGCTTTCTCGGACCTGATCAGCAGGAATCAGGTCTACGGAGTGCAGCTCTGTGGGGTAGCGGGTATGGGGATCGCCCAAAAGGGTGAAATAGGCCGGCATGCCGGGCTTTAGCCGGGTAACATCTGCCTCGGAAATCTGCGCCTCAATCAGCACGGTATCCAGTTGCGCCAGTTTGACGATCGTCGGGGTAGACATGGCAGAGTTCACGGTCTGCCCTTCTTCAGTAATCAGGGCCACCACCGTACCTGCCATAGGCGCAACAATGCGGGTATAGCCCAGGTTAGCGCGGGCGGTTTCTATTTTTATGGCCGCCTGCTGCAACTGGGTGGCATTAATGCGCAGTTCGGCCTCGGCGGCAGCCAGGGCGTTTTGTGCGGCCTGCAGCTCGGCCAGCGAGCCCGCATCCTTGGCGTACATGCTTTGCTGCCGCTTCAGGTTCTGGCGGGCATAATCCAGAGCGGCCTGCCGGGCTTTCTGCTGGGCCATGATGGACTGTTGCGAGGCGATTTCGTCGCGTAGGGTATTATTTTGGGTAGTGGCATCAATTTCGGCAATAAGCTCGCCCGCTTGCACTCTATCGCCTACGCGCACATGTAGGGCTTGCACCTGGCCGGTGGCTTGGGTGCCCACATTCACCAGTTTGGCGGCTCGTATAGTGCCGGTGGCCTGAACCGTGTCTGCTATGTTCTGCCTGGTAACCGGAACGCTGAGCCAAGGCGATGCCTTGGGGGCAGACTGCTGCAGCCACCACCAGCCGGCAAGGACGACGGCCATACCGACGGCAATAAGCGGCAAAATCCAGAGCCTTCTTGGCCGCAGGGAGGATGTCTGTTGAACCATGCTATGGGAGAGCTGAGAGTTGTGGCAAAAGGGGTAGGCTAAAGCGCTACAGAGGCGTCGGACATTCTGCCTGCTCGCGGAGTGCTGCATCCGCAGCAAAGAAGGCGAATACTGTATATGGGATAATCGGCGGCGTCAATAGCGGCTGTTTGTTGGTACGGCTCTTTTGGGCGCTGCCCTGCACAAGGCCGAAGAGACTGGAGCTAGAGCTGTTTTTCAGGATAGAGCAGGAAAGGCCCGTTTGCGCCCGCCATGCTGCTTTGTTTCGGTTCCCAATGCCCATTTTATTGGGCATTTTGCCCCATTGTTTCCCTTCCTGCCCGGCACCTGCTGTGCTGGAAACAAGCCGAAACTCTCGGCAACGGTGCCAACTGCGGCCGGTACCCAGGTGCAAACATGAGTTTACATGCCAGCCCTTTCCCTGGTAGGTTGATGGATATCGATTTTTTATCAGCCTGTTTTCATTGTGTTTTTTTTGACCTCCTTAGCAAAGTGGTACCTGGCACGGAAATTGATAGATATTTTTAATAGAGTGCATGCTTGGCCTGCATGAATGGAAAAACAGAAATATTTTCTACAATCCCCACAGGAGGAATGCCCATGGCGCAACCAGAGACCGACATTGTTGTCGACAGAGCACAAAGTAAATGGTCGGATTTATGGACCAGGGAAGATTATCTGGCAATTTGGCTCGCTTTCAGCATTATCGCCGTCTGCCTTATCGCCTATTTCGGCTTTGGACCTAAAAATGAGTTTGCCGCCAAAGTAGATGCTGCCAATCAGATACAGCAGGTTGAAGAGGCCAAGGCCCCATTCAAAACCATTGCTTGGCACAATGCCGAAAGCGATAAAACCGGTCTGCGGGCCAGCCGCTCTCCTTTTGGCGCTTTTGCGACCCACTGGACCAGTCGGCCCGGCAGTTGGCAGAATAACCCCATGGACGCTTTTGTCCGCACCAAGGCCCAGGCAGAGGCCATGAATGCAAAGGCTCAGCCCGCCTATGACGAAGCCAAACTGGCCTCCGCTGCCGCCCTGAGCGCCGCGCAGCAGGCAGAAACCGCTGCCGCGGGAGTGCAGTTCCAGAACAGCGTGCTCAATACCGAGGCCTCGGTCAAAATTTCCGAATGGCAGGCTGCAAAGAAAAAAGAGGCATCAGCACGCAGCAAGGCTTCCAACAAGCCGTTCAACCTCTTCCCGACCCTGATCGGCACCTGTATCTTCTGTATCCTCGCCTTCGGCGCGGGCATCAAACTGATGGGCCAAAACTTCACCGCCTTTGCCAAGGGCTTTACCATCGTCTTCTTGGTAACCGTGTTTGCCTATCTTTTCGGCAACCACGCAATCTCCAAGCAATACGGCTTTGGCGCCGAGGCTTGGGGTATCCTCTTGGGCATGCTGATCGCCAATACCATCGGCACCCCGAGATGGGTGCTTCCTGCCTGCCAGGTTGAATTTTTTATCAAGACCGGTCTGGTTCTGCTCGGTGCAGAGGTCCTGTTCGGTAAAATTCTGGCCATCGGCATTCCCGGCATCTTCGTGGCCTGGGTGGTCACCCCGACGGTATTGATCTGTACCTTTATCTTTGGTCAAACCGTTCTGAAAATGCCCTCCAAGACCCTGAACATCGTCATTTCCGCCGACATGTCGGTCTGCGGCACTTCGGCTGCTATCGCCACTGCCGCTGCCTGCCGGGCCAAGAAAGAAGAGCTGACCCTTTCTATCGGTATGTCTCTGGTCTTCACTGCCATCATGATGATTGGCATGCCCGCCTTCATCAAGGCAGTGGGCATGCCGGAAGTGCTCGGCGGAGCCTGGATCGGCGGCACCATCGACTCCACCGGGGCAGTGGCTGCGGCCGGTGCTTTCCTCGGCCAAAAGGCCATGTACGTGGCAGCCACCATCAAAATGATCCAGAACGTCATGATCGGGGTCACAGCCTTTTGTGTGGCCCTGTACTGGACCATGCGGGTTGAGCGCACTGCGGCCGATACCGAGGTCAAGGCATCCGAGATCTGGCACCGTTTTCCGAAGTTCGTCCTCGGTTTCCTCGCGGCCTCGATCCTCTTCTCCATCCTGGATGCCGGCTTGAGTAAGGAAATGAGTTCCGCCATGGTGGAACACGGCGCTGTACGCGGCGGCACCCGCCTGCTGCGCGACTGGTTCTTTGCCATCTCCTTTGCCGCCATCGGCCTGTCCACCAACTTCCGTGAACTGGCGGTCTACTTCAAGGGAGGAAAACCGGTCATCCTGTATGTCTGCGGCCAGAGTTTCAACCTCGTGCTGACCCTGGCCATGGCCTATCTCATGTTCTATATCGTGTTTCCGGAAATCACCGCATCAATCTAAGTGAAACACGTGCAATTTCTTCACCGGGGGAGGCTTGCCCTCCCTCGGTTCCATTGAGGCACCATGAAGCTCTCCTTTGATTTGTCCAGACGCCTAGGTTCCTTTGCTCTTGCCCTTACGCTCACCTTTGCCGTGATCTACGGCGCGCTGCCCCGGCTGACGCAGTCGGTCGATATTCTCAAGCGCATGTCCGTGCTCCTTGAAGAGGAGAATATCGACCCCAGCCGCTACTACTATACCGATGTCGCCCAAGTGGTGGAATCGGAGCGCTACTTGAGGGCTGCCCTGGATTCCCGGTGAGTAGCGGTTTATCGGCCCTTTTCGCCATGGCATAAGGCGCGCAAAAATAAGGAGCGTAAAAAGTATGTGTAAACGCGGATGTCGCAAGTAATAACAGGAATTTACATCACATAAAGCGCTGACCCCACCCAGCGCCCAAGTTTCCCACGCGCCATGCACATCATGCACCTGCCCAAAGCACACAGCCTGCAGACCAGGTTCTTCATCGGTCTGTGCTTGGCCGCCTTGGTGCTTGGCTCGATCTTCTCGGTTGTCGCCTATTTTCATCTCCGCAGTGCCGTGGAGCGCGAGGTGGAAGACAAGGCCCGCCTTTTCTTCACCCACCTGGAAGGCATCCAGGGCTATGTGCGCAAAACCCTGCGCCCCGCCATGTACGAACGTTTCCCAGCCACGTTCATTATTGAGGCCATGTCCTCTTCCTATATCTCCCGAGAGATCATGTCTCCCTCCTCGGCCCCGAACAAGGGCAGTCTCTTTCGCCGGGTCGCCGTTGGCGCGCGCAATCCGGATTATGAGGCAAACGAGCTTGAGCGGCAGTTGATCGGCTATTTCCAGGAAGACCCCTCGCGGCAAATCTGGCAAGGCTACCATTCTATCGAGGGTGAACGTCACTACATCATGGCGCGGCCCGTGCGCTTTGAACAGTCCTGCCTCTACTGCCACGGCAGGCCGGAGGATGCGCCGCCGGACCTGATCAAAATTTACGGCATGAGAGGTTTTGGTAAAAAAGAGGACAGTATTGCCGGTCTGGATTTTGTCGCCACTTCAATGGCGCAGGTCGCCGGCGGCATGCGGCAGTCCATGCTCACCTATTTTGCTTTTTTCGCCGCCAGCGTCCTGCTCATCTTCTTTGCCACCCATGTTTTATTCCGCGTTCTGGTGGTGAACAATCTCAGCCACTTGAGCGCGGTCTTCCACCGGCATGCCAGCGGGGAGGAACGCGCGGCCCTGCAGCAGTTTGAAGACCAAGACGAAATCAGCAAACTGGTCGGCGGTATCGAGACCATGGGCGAGCATCTCTTTGAAGCGCGCAGGCAGTTGCAGGACTATGCCGACAATTTGCGCCGCATGGTGGAAGAACGCACCGCCGCGCTTTCCTGGGAAACCCAGGCCCGGCGGGCAGATGTGCAACTCTTTGTTTCCCTGCTGCAGGATATGGCAAAAAGCCGGTCTCGCCCGGAACTCTGGCGTCGGACTTTGCCCCAGGTGTGCCGGCGTTTCGGCGCCCGGCGTATCGCCTATCTCTGCACCATGGCCTCAACAGATGCCTATGTGTGGCCCGAAGGCGCGGCACTGCCGAAAAAACCGGCGGATTTTGTTGAAATCCTCACCAGCGGCACTGCCCGGCGCCAGGGGGCCACGGTCTTTATTCCGGTCGGCTCCAGTGCCGGTTATGCGGAAGGCCTGTTGTTCCTCGACTGGCCGGATGAAGAAAAAGCCACGGAACACGACCTCAAGCTCCTGCAGGCCCTGGGGCGGCAGCTTGGCATTGTTGCCGAAAACATCTCTGCCCTGGATGGTCTGGCCAGGCAGATGAATATCCTTGAAACCATTGTCGAGGGTATCTCCGATCCGCTTGTTCTGATGGACAGCTCCTGTTCCGCCCTGACCGTCAATGTAGCGGCCAAAAAACTCACCAGCGAACTGAGCGGCGGCACCCGCAGCGACGGCAATATCCTGGCTCCCTTTTTCAATCTCAGCTCCGGGCTGTGCCCGCTTCGCTACGTGCGCGCAAGCGGTATTGCCGATTTCCGCGAACTCAGTCTGCTCAACAGACGCTCGTTTTCCATCTCTTTGTACCCTGTGCAGGATCAGTCCGGCAGTGTGGCCCATGTGGTGGTATTCTTGCGGGAAACAACCATGGAAGGACATTTGCAAGCACAGCTCTTGCGCACGGAAAAAATGGCCGGCGTGGGTAGATTCACCGCCGGCCTGGCCCACGAGATCAATAATCCGCTCGGGGTTATCCGCTGCTATACCGACCTCTTGCGGCAGGCCATCAGCGATCCGCAGCAGCTCGATGATCTGCAGGTGATCGAACGCCACACCCATCAGGCCCAGCGGGTTTTGCGCGACCTGCTCAACTTTGCCCGACCCAAGGCCGTCGGCTCCGGCATTGCCGATGCCGGCCAAGTGGCGCAGTCGGTGAGCGAGGTCTTTTCGGTGCAGGCGGCGCAAAAGGGGGTGCGCATTGCGGTGCGGCACCAAGAGCCCGGCCTTTTGGTGCGCCTCGGCATCGGCGAATTGGAGCAGGTCCTGAGCAACCTGATCATCAACGCCCTTGACGCGGTCAGCGAAGAAACAGGGGAGATCTGCATCACGGTTGCGGCTGGTAACAAAGCCATGATCGCCATCGAAGTGGCCGACAACGGCCCAGGCATTCCCGGCAGCGATGTGTCCCAGCTCTTTGATCCCTTTTTCACCACCAAGGATATCGGAGCCGGAACCGGCCTTGGCCTGACCATCAGCTATGGCATTGTCAACGACGTGGGAGGCTGCATTGAAATCGGACGATCCAAAGAACTGGACGGTGCCGGCTTTACCATTATTCTGCCCCGTGTGCAGCAGGACTGGTCCTGATGCCTGAGCAAGATACCACCTTCACCACGAGCAGCCCTGCTGTCGAAGAGCCGGTGCTGCTTATTGTCGATGATGAGCAGGATTTCACCCGTGGCCTGTCTCGGCTTATTCAGGGGGATTTTCCGGAGCTGCGCATACACACTGCCGACAGTGGCAGCAAGGCCCTGGCTATTTTGGCGGAAATCCGCCCGCAGCTGATGGTCACTGATCTGCGCATGCCTGGGATGGGCGGCATGCAACTGATCAACGAGGCCCTGGAGCAGCAGTCCGGCCTCGGTATTGTGGTGCTCAGCGGTTTCGGCACCATTGAGCTGGCCGTGCAGGCACTGCAGGCAGGGGCTTACGACTTTTTGAGCAAACCTGTCGAGCCCGGCCAGCTTTTTCGGGTGATCCGCAAAGGCCTGGAACGGGCCCGGCTGCTCGAAGAAAACAACCGGCTTAGGCAGATCGTCATCCGCCGGAACAGTCAGGATGAGCTGGTGGGTGCCGGCAAGGAAATGCAAGGGGTGCGCAAGACCATCGCCGCCATCGCGCAGTCGGAGTACACGGTCTTGATCAAGGGTGAATCCGGCACCGGCAAGGAACTGGCCGCCAAGCTGATCCACCGTTTGGGGCCGCGGGCGGAAAAGCCCTTTATGACTGTGGATTGCCCCTCCATTCCCGAGAACCTCCTGGAAAGCGAGCTGTTCGGCTATGTGCGCGGGGCCTTTACCGGCGCAGACCGCGACCACAAGGGTCTCTTTGTCGCAGCCGACGGCGGCACCCTGCACCTGGACGAGATCGGCGATATCGGCCTGCCGGTGCAGGCCAAGCTCCTACGCTGCCTGCAAAGCGGCGAAGTGCGGCCCCTCGGCGCGAACAGGGCGATCAAAGTCGATGTCCGCGTTATCGCCTCGACCAACCGGGATCTGGCTGCGGCTATGCAGGAACGCTCCTTTCGTGAAGACCTGTTCTACCGTTTGAACGTCCTTTCCCTGACCATGCCGCCCCTGCGGGAGCGCCTTGAGGATGTCCCCATGCTGGCCATGCACATGCTGCGTTCTGCCTGCCGGGAAAGCGGGGAGACGGAAAAGGAGATGGATGCGGAGGTCTTGCAGTGGCTGAGCCGGCGACCCTGGCCGGGCAACGTGCGGGAACTGCAGAACATCGTGCGGCGTTTGTCGGTCTTTTGTAACGAGAACCGGATCGACATGGATCTTGTGGCCATGGTCATTCCCGGGCATAGTGAAGATATCCCTCAAGCTTTGCACAGCGGTGAGGGCGGCCCTTTGCCGCTTGACTACAAAGAGGCCAAGGCCCAGGTAATCGACACCTTCACCAGGCGTTATGTCAAAAAGCTGCTCAGTACAACCCAGGGCAATATCTCCGAGGCTGCACGGATTTCCGGCCTGTCTCGGGTGGCCCTGCAAAAAATCCTCTCCCGGCTTGGGGTGCAGGCCGACCAGTACCGCTGACCAATAAGGGCAAGAGAACCACAAGGCAACTACGCGCACCAACTCACGCACCAACCACACGCACGGAACAGGAATTTTTATGAGTGCACAGAGCCTGGCAAAAAAACAAGAGCAGATTCTAGCCCACGAAGAGGCCCTGGCCAATCGCCTGGCCCTGGCTGTGCTGGACAAACCAACTCCACCGATCTGGATGATCCTTATCCCGATTTTTTTTGTTTTTTACGCCTGGAAACTCAAGCAGTATTCCAATGGCCTGAAGGATTTCGCAAGACATTACCTCATCTCCCGCCGCCGTGCCCTTGAAGCAGCCGTGGCGGCTGAAGAGACCGGCAAACAGGTGGATATAGGCGCTCTTGTGGAGGCGGCAGGTACGAACATCCCGGAGCAAGCCAAACCTCTTTACCAAGACTGGATGCAACTCCTCACCGAGCACTACCTCTCGCTTCTATCCGCACAAGGGACAAGCTATGCCGCCCTGGTTAGAAACAGGTATCAGGACAAGACCTCGTATTTGCTCTGCAACAGTCAACTGAGCCGGGCCGAACTCGTCTTCGGCAAGGCGCTGGTGCCGCAGATACAAGGCGATATGACCGATCTTCTGGATGTCCTTGAGCGCATGGAAAAGGCCTTGGCAGATCTGCACCGCCAGGAGAGCGAGCGGATTTTCAGTTGATTGCACACAGGAAAGGCGCTGCTCGATGTGCTCAACAGGCTGATTAATACGCAGATTGCTGCCGACGGGAAATGCGGGCCAAGCTACTGCAGCGTTTGAAAGCTCTGTACAGCAGAAGATAGGCCAAAGGAGTGCTGTGTGTTATCGGCACAGAAGGGGATTGAGCCGTCGGCTGATCTGTTCGTACCCTTCTCACCGTAATGCCCTTGCCCTACACCGGAACAGCATACTCGTGCCTTCCGCAACTGTTCACTTTGTGTTATGGTGTATATCAGTATTACCTCTTGATCCTCTACCCACCAGGGAGGTTTCCTATGCAACCGATCACCAGCGTCCTGACCCCCATTGATTTTTCCGATAACGCGGCAACTATTCTCAAGGCTGCGGCCTATGTGGCGGGCACCTTCAAGGCTGAACTGCATCTGGTTTTTGTGGTGCAGAACTTTGAGGACTACAGCGGCTTTTTCGTGCCGCCGGTCAACCTACCCAACCTGGAGGAGGAGTTGTATGCCTCGGCCCAGCAGCAGATGGATGCCTTTATAGCCGAGCACCGCCGGCTCTGTCTGGATGCAGGCGTCACCAGCGTGACCAGCAAGGTGCTGGCAGGCGATGTCGGTGAAGAAGTGGTGAAGTATGCGGCCCAGAAAGGCATCCAGCTCATCGTCATGGGTACCCATGGCTACAAGGGGCTGGAGCGCATCATGTTCGGCAGTGTGGCCGAAAAGGTGGTCAAGACTGCGGCATGCGCGGTGCTGACCATCAACCCCTATCGGGACCGGGGAGAAGTCAAGCCCTGATACGGCTTATTCCACTTCCTCCACTCCATATCAAAGCTCTATCTATGGCGGCTTCGTCGGCTTCGGATAATGCGATGCAGGACGTACCTCGATGCACGCCTGCATCGCATTTACCTCGCCTCCTTGATACCATCTTTGATCCGGCCTGGAATTGCTAAGCGTCGCTCAGCATCAGGCCAAAGAGGCAGAGGCCTTGGCCTGTATCTGTAACGCTGCTTGCATCCTTTGCTGATGCAGGGGGGCAGGCAAGGCTGTTCTGCAGCCGCTGCAAGAAGCTCGCACCCGGCAGAATGCTGAGTTGCAGGCGTGAGAGGCCGGAATGTGCTGCAGTTGCTGGAACTGCTGGAGTTGCCGCAGAGACCATGGCGTTCCAGACCGCTGCGGCTTCGGCAAAGCGCTTGGCCGCCTCCGGCAACTCGTCCGCTGTTGCACCAAGGGCAAGGGCTTGCAGCCCCGAGAAGGCGGCCAGTAAATCAGGGCAATCCTGCTCCAGGGAAACAAGAAGGACTGGGCGCTCCGAGTTTTCCTCCTGCGGGCAGGCCGGCAGCAACAGATCGGGTAAGTGATAGGCCTGGCAGGCCTGTTGAGTCTCTCCCTGCGCGCAGAGCTGGTGCTGCTCCATTATTTGTTCCGCAAGGCCCTTTTGCCGGGTGATATACCACATATCCTGTCGGGGCAAGGTGGTTTGGACCAGGAGGCGGACCCAGGCCTGCAGGCGTTTGGGCTGCCAGGTAGTATGGCTGGTGAGAGCTTCCGGCGGCACCAGACCTTGCAGCACATCTTCCGGGCTGTCTCCCTTGTCGCTCAATGAGGAAAGAAGCTCCTGGTGCTGCCTGCTGATGCGGCTTATGGCGGCTGCCAGCTCCTCCTGTTCGCGTTCGGCCCGGTCGGCCAAAAGCAGGAGCAGCCGTTCCTGCCAGAGCAGACCGGCCTCTGGCGCAGTGTCTGCACCGCCTGCGCTGTTTTGAATTCCTGTGCGCAACTGCCGGCGCAGGGCGGAGCTTGCCTCCTGCGCCTCCTGGTTGCTCTCTGTGCTCAGGCTCTCCAGAATGAGTTGCTTGAGCTGCTCGCCGTGTTGCACTGCTCCGCTGCCTGCAAGCGAGCGGGCAAGGTGGCGCAGCTTTTCCGCTGCGGCTGTCGGCATGGGCGGACACAGGGCTATAAGCCGTCCATCCTGGACAAGGCCGACCGGCCCCGTCTCTTGGGGGCTTATTTCCGGCACCGGGCAGAGATAGACAAGGGGCGAGAAAAGCGCTACAAGGGGAAAGACCCAGCCGGGCCTGGCGGAGCTTTCCGGGACTATGCAGGCTGCGGGCAACATATCACACTCCTGATTCGTTATGGCGCAAGAGAGCGGCAAGCAAGAAACATCACTGCGCAACACGGTTGTGCTCGTACTTACCGGGCTGGCCTATGTGCTTTTTCATCTGCGTTTGGGCGCGAACAGTGCGGCCATCTTTTCCGGCACCCTGGCCCAGATGCTTCTGACCGCGCCCTACGCCATCGGTTTTACCTATCTGCTCCTGTACCTGTACCGCCGTATAAGCCGTGAACGGGTACGACCGCACTGGACGCGCATCCTGCGTATCTTCTTTACCATGGGGATCCTCTTTGCCTTTTTCTTCGCCCTTTACGAGCACGGCGGCGGCGATCCCTACAAGGAAGGCGCAACTAGCGCAGCAGGCTTTTGGCAGGATGTACTCCAGATGCTGCGGTAGCATTCGGCATCAATAGGCAATTCGGCCCCATCACCGTGCCGGGGTTGGTGACGGAGTTGCAGCCGGTCTGCACCCGGTCGCCCAGGATGGCGCCGAACTTGCGCAGGCCGCTGTCCACCCGACCGTTTGCTGTATCCACCATGACATTGCCGGGAAGAAAACGCAGGTTGGCGCACTTGGTGCCTGCGCCCAGATTGACGTCGTGGCCCAAGATTGAATCGCCCAGGTAGGCAAAGTGCCCGGCCTTGGCATCGTCCAGAAAAACCGAATGCTTGACCTCGGTAGCATGGCCGACCACCGCGCGCCTGCCGATGACGCAGTAGCCGCGCAAGTAGGCGGTCTGGCGGATTTCGCTCAAGTCGCCGATCAGGGCAGGGCCCTTGATGAGCGCGCCCGGTTCCACCAAAACGCCCTTGCCGATGCGGATGCCCTCACCCATGAGCACGGCTCCGGCCATGATGACCGATGCGCCTTGAAGCACGCCTTCTTTACCTTCAACCGTGAGTTCGCCCCTGGCAATGCTGCCGGAGCTGATTTCCCACTCATCGCCTGCGAGTATACGGCCTGCATGGACAACAAGGTGGCCGCTTAAGGGGATGCCCGAACCCTTGGGCAGGATCAGGCCTTCTTGCCGGAGTTCGTTGCGGACATAGTCCTTCAGCCCTGAGAGCGCCTGCCATACATGGCTGCATCCATGAAACAGGGCGGCATGGCTGCACGCGCTGAGATCGAAATAGGTCGCTGGGCTGAGCAATGGGGCCTCCATATATAAGATAGTATAAGATAGTGAGATAGATACTGAGATACCGGCTGCTGCGGTCGCACGATAGTGTGGCCCGGTGCGGACTACAAGCAAAAAGCGCGGCTGCCGCCGGTCCCTTTGCTTGACTTCGGGTATGGTATGTTTACCTTTGTCCGAATATTTTTAACAGTTTTTTGCCTGAGATGGAAGCGCGTGCTGAATCAGCACCAAGGAGATGCGTGTGGATTTTGATGATAGCCGGTTGCACAACCCGGCTGAGATAGGAGAAGCGCCGCAGGACCTCGAAATACCAGAGGTGCTGCCCCTGATGGCGGTGCGGGATGTGGTTGTCTTCAACTACATGATCATTCCGCTTTTTGTGGGACGTTCCAGTTCGGTTGAGGCGGTGAACGAGGCCTTGGCCGGGCAGAAGCTGCTCATGCTGGTGACCCAGAAAGACCCAACCCAGGATGATCCGCGCAGCGATGACCTTTACGAGGTAGGCATGGTGGCTATGATCATGCGCACCCTCAAACTGCCCGATGGCCGCCTCAAGGTGCTGGTGCAGGCCCTGTCCAAGGCGCGCATCCGTAAAGTGCTGCAGGAACGACCCTCTTACCGGGTGGAGCTTGATCTGATCGAAGAGCCCGAGGCAGGGGACATTTCCGTCAAGACCGAGGCGCTCATGCGCACGGTGCGCGAGCAGATGGAAAAGATCATGTCTTTACGCGGGCACCTCTCCGCTGATCTGATGATGATCATCAACAACATCGAGGAGTCGGGCCGTCTGGCCGATCTGGTTGGCTCAAATCTGCGTCTTAAGGCCTCGGAATCACAAAGGATTCTTGAGACGATCGATCCGCTTGAACGGCTGGAACTGGTGGCTGAACTGCTCAACAAGGAGCTGGAAGTTTCTACAGTTCAGGCCAAGATCCAGTCGGATGCCAAAGAAGAGATGTCGCGCAGCCAGCGCGAGTACTTCCTGCGCGAGCAGATTCAGGCCCTGCGCCGGGAGTTGGGCGATGATGACGGCTATTCCCAGGAAATCGAGGAACTGGCGCGGCAACTGCGCAAGAAACGGATGCCGAAATACGCCAAGAAAGAGGCGAGAAAGCAGCTCAAGCGCCTGGAAATGATGCACCCGGATGCATCCGAGGCCAACATCATCCGCACCTATATCGACTGGTTTCTGGACCTGCCCTGGAAGCAGTCTTCCGAAGACATGCTGGATCTCAAGGTGGCGGCACAGGTGCTGGATGAAGATCACCACGGTCTGGAGGAAATCAAGGATCGCATCCTCGAATTTTTGGCAGTGCGCAAGCTCAACCAGAACACCAAGGGGCCGATCATCTGCTTTGTGGGCCCGCCGGGTGTGGGTAAAACTTCGCTTGGCCAGGCCATTGCCCGCGCCATGGGTCGCAAGTTTTACCGCCTTTCCCTGGGCGGCATGCGCGACGAGGCGGAAATCCGCGGCCACCGCCGCACCTATATCGGGGCCATGCCGGGCCGCATCCTCCAGGGTTTGAAAACGGTGGAGACCAATAATCCGGTCTTCATGCTGGATGAAATCGATAAGGTGGGCGAGGACTATCGCGGCGATCCCTCTTCGGCCCTTTTGGAAGTGTTGGATCCGGAACAGAACGGCACCTTTTCGGATCACTACATGAACCTGCCCTTTGACCTCTCAAAGGTGATGTTTATCACCACGGCCAATCGTTCCGACACCATTCCGGGCCCGCTTCTAGACCGCATGGAGGTGATTCAACTCTCCGGGTATACCCTGGAAGAGAAGATGGCTATTGCCCGCAAATACCTCTTGCCTCGTCAGGTCGAGGCCTCGGGCATTCGGCCGAGCCAGGTGCGGCTTGAAGACAGCATCCTGCAGCGTATTATCCGTGAGTACACCCACGAGGCCGGGGTGCGTAATCTGGAACGGGCACTTGGCAAGGTCTGCCGTAAGATTGCCCGGCGCGTGGCTGAGGGCGGCAAGGGACCTTACGTGGTTTCAGACAAGATGCTGGAAAAATACCTGGGTCCGCCCAAGTTCCTGCCGGAAAGCGAGGTGGATACCAGTGGGCAACCCGGCTTGGTCGTTGGTCTTGCTTGGACCGAGGTGGGCGGCGAACTGCTCCAGATCGAGACCTCCATTTTACCGGGCAAGGGCAAGCTTCTGCTTACCGGCCAACTGGGTGAGGTGATGAAGGAATCGGCCCAGGCAGCCCTGAGTTATTGCCGCAGCCGGGCCGCATCCCTCGGTGTGGCCGAGGATTATTTCGACAGTGTGGATATCCATATCCACGTGCCTGCAGGCGCCATTCCCAAGGACGGGCCTTCTGCCGGCATCACCATGACCACGGCGCTCTTCTCCGCCATCAGCGGCAAGGCGGTGAAAAGCAGCCTGGCCATGACCGGCGAGGTGACCCTGCGCGGCCGGGTGCTGCCCATCGGTGGCCTCAAGGACAAGTCCTTGGCGGCATTGCGGGCCGGCATCACCACCATTCTCATTCCCGAGGACAATCAGAAGGATCTGGTGGAGATTCCGGAAGAACTGCGCAAGAAAATAACCTTCCACCCGGTGCGGCACATGGACGAGGTCATTGCCCATGCCCTGGGCACAAGCCCGGAACCGCCGCGCAAGAAGCGCCCGGCTAAGACGGGCGGCGTTCAGGAAAAAGCGCCTGATTGAAGGCCGGTATAATACACTCATTCACTCATTCATTATATGGCTCCCTGTTCCATAGCTTTGGTACAGGGAGCCTTTTTTTGAGGTCTTGCTGGGCATGCTCGTATCTAAAAAAATATGGCTTCGTCTGCTGGCAGGAGCCCTCATCCTCGTGGCCGGTGCAGCCGCCATTGCAGGGTTGTGGTTCCGGCACTACTGCCGTACCCCTGCGCCGCTTTTGGCAGAAACCACTGTGCTCATTCCCAAGGGCGCGGGTGTGCGCCGGATAGGTGCCCTGCTGGCGGAAAAGAGGGTACTGCAAAACGATGTCCGCTACCTGGTCTATCTGCGCCTAAGCGGCTTGGGGCCAAGGCTGCAGGCCGGTGAGTACAGTTTTGCCCCCGGCCTGACCCCGCCGCAGGTTTTGGAGAAGATTGTCCGAGGCGAGGTGTTGCGCCATCCGGTGACCATTGTCGAGGGGCTTAAGCTGGAGGAGATTGCCGCAGTCTTTGCCCGGGGCGGCTGGGTGGATTCCGCCGAGTTTCTGCGTCTGGCGCGTGATCCGGCCTTTATCCGCAGCCTGAAGCTCGAAACAGCAAGCCTTGAAGGCTATCTGTTTCCGGATACCTATCTCATGGTGCGGGGCATGGGCGAAGAGGAGTTGATCCGCCGGATGGTACGGAGCTTTCAGAGGGTGTGGGCTTCATTGGACAGTGCCGTAACAGATCTCAGCCGGCACGAGGTGCTGACCTTGGCCTCGGTGGTGGAAAAGGAAACCGGCCAGGCTGTGGAGCGGCCGCTCATTGCACGGGTCTTCCTCAACCGGCTCAAGCTGGGCATGCCGTTGCAATCAGACCCCACGGTCATCTACGGCATGGGAGAGCGCTTTAGCGGCAATCTGCGCAAATCCGACTTGCGTGCTCCCAGCAGTCACAATACCTACGTGATCCCCGGCCTGCCGCCGGGGCCTATCTGCAGTCCGGGCAGGGCGGCCCTTGAGGCGGTGCTCAAACCGGCAAGTTCGGATGCCCTCTACTTTGTCTCCAGAAATGACGGCTCACACGTCTTCTCGAAAACCCTAGCCGAGCACAATCGGGCAGTGCAACTCTACCAGCGCGGGGGCAAGAAGCCGCAGACTCAGACTCAGACCAAGGCAGCACCTAACCCGGCTGACCAGCCACCGGCATCCGCAGTGCCGCCTCCATCTTCACCTGCACCCGCATCAGAACAAGCCGGACAGGGTGCGCTGCAGTGATTGTCGCCGCTATTTTTCCGAGAACAGATCGGTTTCACTGTAAAAGGGCAGGGAGCGGGTAATGAGGGCGGCCAGGGAGCCGTCCTCATTTTTCCCCTGCAGGTAGGCATCCATAAGCAGGCGCAGATCTCTATCTTCGGACCGCAGTGCCCAGACAATCTCTTCCCTGGTAAGCGGAGTGGTACCGGGCGTCAGCCCCTGCTCGATATGCAGGGAGGCGTAGTGGAAGATCGCGGGCATGTCGTGGATGAGCACATCGATGCGTTTGCGCAAGAGGGCGTCCACCCCGGCCTGCATGGAGGCGAAAATCTGGTGCGTGCCCTTTATCTTGTGTGAACGCACATAGGCAGGCCCTGAACTGCCCAGCACCGTGCCGATGCGCAGATCTGCCGCCTTAAGTCCATCAGCGCCTGCCAGCCGTTTCTGCTCGCCTAAAAGCATCAGCGGTGCAAGCCCGGTCTGCAGATACCCCTTGGTGGCGGCCAGGCCCTGACGTTTGGCCTCAGATGCGTTTAAGCCCGCCATCACTACATCCACCTGGTTGTTTTTCAATGCTTCCAAGAGTTGCTTGCGTGGCAGGGGCACATAGAGCACCTCGAGATCGGTATAGCCTTTGAGTCCGGATGCGAGCTGTGGATCAAGACCGCGTACGGCCTTGCTCTTATCTCGGTAGGAGAGCGGCGGTGCGTCCGTAGCCAGCCCCACCCGAATGGTTTTCGGCAGGTTGTCCGGGTTGATGGTTTTGCTGAAGGGCAGGGGCAGCGAACTGCAGCCGGTAAAAAAGAGCAGCAGGAAGGTGGCGGTAAGCAGACGAGGGAGTAGTTGAAGGTGCATGGTTTTTTTATGTTTTTTAAAAGTCAGCGGAGGTTGTTTGCCCTCAGGAGTTGTTTGTGCCGGATGCCGGCTTGAGCAGGTCTGTGAGGGCGGCGGCGATATCTGCGCTTAAATGGGCCAAAACCTTGGAGGCGGCAGCCACATAGGCGCTGTAACCTTCGCCTTCGATGGGAAACGTCTCGGTGAAGGCTGTTCTGGAGAGCATGCGGCGCTCGTTCGGATCGCTGATGGTGGTGACCGCCCGCAGGGTAAAGGTGCGGCTGTCGCCGCTGAAACGGATAATCTCCGTTTCCACCTGGTACATGGCCCTGCTGTAGCGCGGCCCAGGATAGAGCGCCACATTGGGGCTTGCCAGCAGGGTTTGCAGGCTGGCCACCAGATTGGCGCTGATCTGCTCATCAAGCGGCCCGGCCCAGAGGTGACCTGCCAGCATCTTCGGCCCGGCGCCCGCCTCTTCCACCACGATGCTTTTTTGCCGCAAATGCGGCGGCAGTCGAACCGGCATCACCATGATCATGCCCGGAAGGGTAATGCCTTTGCTGATCACCGGGCTGGAAGTTGCCAAGGGCTCCAGCGCATAGACCGTGGTGGGCGCTGGTTTGCTGATACAGCCGCTGAGCATGATGGACATGAGCAGGACAAGCGCCGGCAGAAGCGGCTGCAGCAGTGCGCTTTGTATGCGTGAAAGGCCGTGAGGAGTTCCGGACATCATTTCTCCTTGCTCTTGCCGAAGAGCACCGAGTTGGGATTCTGGCGCAGGTAGTCGGTCAGCTCGCGGACGGAGCCGGCCGCCCGTTCCATCTCATGCATGGTATCGCGGAGCTGATAGCTGACATCGGAGTCGCTTGCGGTCAGGCGTTCGAGGTTGGCCAGGGTGCCGCTCAGTCTGTCGCTGCTGGTCTGCAAATTGGCCATGAGCTTGTGCAGATCGGCAGTCGCCGGCTTGAGTTCCTGGTGTGCGCCCTCGATAAAGCCCCTGGCCTCTTTCATGGTCACGGAAAAATCCGTTATACCCTGGTTGATTTCAGCCATCAGCTGCGGCAGGTTTTCGTTCACCCCGGTGAGAATGGATTCAAGCTGCTTGACCGAGGCGGTCAGAGACTCGATTGTTGCGCCTGCGCGCTCGGAGCTGATTACAGTGTTGAGGGTGTCTAGAGAGACTGCCACCTTATTGAGGATTTCTTCAAGCGGCAAACTTTCCAGTTTCTCCGTGATTTTGTCAAGCCCGGAGGCAAGTGTCGGTATTTCCAGAATATATTGCGGCGCACCGTGCAGAACCGGCTCGGAACCGGGGTTCAAAAACAGTTCTACATACTGCTTGCCGGTGAGCAGGCTGCTGGAGCGCATCTGTGCCCTGAGGCCGCGGTTGATCAACTCTTCCAGGCTCTCGCGCATCTTATCGGCATCGCGGCTGCGACCCCCCTCGGGGTGAATCTGCTGTTGCAGATCCATGTAGACCGGAATGACAAAGGTACCCTGGGCATCGTCATAGTCGAGCTGGATACTGCTCACCCGGCCGATGGCTACGCCTCGGAAGGCCACCGGCGCGCCCACATCCAGCCCGTGCATGGAGCCGGAAAAATAAGCGACGCAGCGGACCGTATCGTCCTTGAAGCTGAATTTGCCCAAGACCATGATGGCTGCCACGGTCACAGCCAGGGCGATGAGGACAAAGGCGCCGATAAGGGTGGGATTGGCTTTTTTGCTCAAATGTTTCGTATCTCCCTGTTGCCGCTCCCCCTGGTGAGGAAGCGGATGAGTGTGTCGTTGTCGCTTTCCTTGAGCAGGCGTTTCGGATCGCCGCTCGCCAGCATGGTCTTACTCTCGCTGTCCAGAAAAACTGAGTTGTTGGCAATGGCGTAGATGGAGGCCAGTTCGTGGGTGACGATCACCACGGTCGCGCCCAGGCTCTCTTTCAGCTCCAGGATAAGGTCGTCCAGGTTGCGGGCGCTGATAGGGTCAAGCCCGGCTGATGGTTCGTCAAAAAAGAGAAATTCCGGATCCAGGGCAATGGCCCGGGCAAGGGCTGCGCGCTTACGCATGCCGCCGGATATCTCCGACGGGTAAAATTCTTCAAAACCTGCCAGACCAACCAAAGAAAGCTTGAAGGAGACCAGCTCCCGCACGGATTTAGCGTCGAGCCGGGTATAGGTGGTAATGGGGATGGCCACATTTTCCGCCAAGGTCATGGAACTCCACAAGGCGCCTGCCTGGTAGAGAATGCCGCTTCTGCGGATGATGCGGTCGCGGCCCTCGGCATCCAGTTGCCAGAAATCCTCTTCGCCGTAGAAGACCCTGCCTGCGGCCGGTTCCTTGAGCCCGGTCAGGTGCTTGAGCAGGGTGGATTTACCGCAGCCGCTGCCGCCCATGATGACAAAAATATCCCCTTTCTCCACCGTAAAATTCAGATCTCGCTGGAGCACAAAAGAGCCGTAGGCCATGGTCAGGTCCCTGACGGTGATCGCCGCTTTTTCGTCCATTTGCTCCTACAGCACGTTGAAGATGATGGTGAGGATGGAGTCGGAAATAACGATGAACACGATCGAGGTGACCACGGCCGAAGTGGTGGCCTCGCCCACGGCCATGGCGCTGCGGCCGCATTCCATGCCGCGCAGACATCCGGCAAAGCCGATGAGCACGCCGAAGACTGCGCTCTTGGCCACACCCTGGAAACAGTGGTAGAGGTTGACCGATTTGATGGCCTGGTTGAGAAATTCGCTTAAGGATAAATCAAGTACGGTGTAGCCGATAAAGGCCCCGCCGAGGATGCCCATCACATCTGCGTAAACGCACAGAAGCGGCATCATCAAGGCCAGGGCAAAGAGTCGCGGCAGCACCAGAAAGCCTGTGGGAGAGATACCCATGGTGCGCAGAGCGTCGATCTCCTCATTGGTCTGCATGGTACCGAGCTGGGCCGCATAGGCCGCACCGATGCGGCCCGCGATAATGATGCCGCTCATCAATGCACCCATCTCCAGCACCATGCCCAGTCCGACCAGGTTGGCGATATAGATCTCCGCGCCGAACATCTGTAACTGCACCGCCCCGACAAAGGAGAGGATCACGCCCACCAAAACCGCAATCAGGGTAACGATGGGCAGCGATTCCACCCCACAGGCCTGGATAAAGTAGAGAAAGTCCCGCATACGGAAAGGAGACTTGCCGGTAAAGAGCCGCAGGATCTCCAGCACGATTTCGCCGGTAAAGGTGGCCATACCGGCAGCACTTTTATACAGAGCCAAGGCCCTTGTGCCGACGCGGTGCAGGAACGGACCCTGTTCGCCGTGGCTGCCCGGCCCCTTGCCATCGGCCTGACGAGAGAGTCGCAAGAGGCGCAGCGCGCCTGCGGGCAGGGCTTTTTCTTCAAGTGTGAGCGAATGCTCGTGCGCTAGGGCCGTCACCTGCTGCAAAAAGAGCAAAAGCCGGGTATCCCATTTCCCCAGTTCCGCGCCGTTGACCACGAGCGTGGCGATGGCAGAATTCAGTGCCTGCGCGAGTTCATCCAGTGCCGGCACCGGGCTGTTGAGCGTCCAGTCACCCTGCAAATGGATGTGGAGGCTGCCCGAGCCGGTCTGTTCAAGGGTATAGGCCGGTGCAACTGAAGAAGGCATAGTGGGAAAAAGCGGTATGAAGGACGTATCCGGGCTGGGCGGCGGCAGGATCGGGCATGGCACGATCCGGCACCGGAACAAAACGCGCCTTCCGCTGCATGGCTTCAGGAATAGGAATAGGGCAGGGTTGAGCGGCAGCGGAAGGACTTGGCAGGAATTAATCAACCGGGTAAAAGAACTCCTTCTCTGCACCGCACTTCGGGCAGACCCAGTCATCGGGAAGGTTGGCAAAGGCGGTGCCGGGATCGATCTGGTTGTCATAGTCGCCTTCGGCCGGGTCGTAGATGTAGCCGCAGGGGCATTCCATTTTTTGCACAGCGTGTCTCCTCGGTTCAAGGGGATGAGTAGCGCCTTTTCTTTCAAGGTGCATTTGGGCTGACGCTGCCGGCCAGCCTTGGTGTGGTATCAGTACGCTGCTATTGTATCCGCACTTCTCCATGGAGACAAGGAAAAGCGGAGTAGGGCCCTTGCTGTGAAATTTACAGGGAAAGAGTGTAGACGCTTTCGTGCTTCGGCTTTGGATTGACAATTAAGCCTTGACAGTATGCTTGAAAATAGGGTCTATTATCGTATTGCGCATTTATGTTTTAAGGGTTTTGTGCAAGAGGAGGCACACACACATGTACGCAATTATCCGCACCGGCGGCAAACAATACCAGGTGGAAGCCGGCGACCGGCTTCGGGTGGAGAAACTCGAAGGCGAAGTAGGCGCCACGGTAGAGCTCGATGAGGTGCTCCTGCTGGTTGATGGTGAAAACATCCAGATCGGCCGTCCCGTAGTGGAGGGCGCAAAGGTAGTTGCCACCATCGTAGAGCAGGGCCGTCAGAAAAAGATCATTGTTTTCAAAAAGAAGCGCCGCAAGGGATATCAGGTGAAGAAGGGCCACCGGCAGTTCTACACCGCGCTCAACATTGACACCATCTCCGCATAATCTGCGGCTGAAGAAGAGACAGGAGGAATCAGATGGCACATAAAAAGGCGGGCGGCAGTTCTCGTAACGGCCGCGACAGTGCTGGACAGCGGCGCGGGGTCAAACGCTTCGGCGGTCAGAACGTGACGGCCGGCAGCATCCTTGTGCGTCAATTAGGCACAAAAATTCATCCGGGCAACAACGTTGGTTGCGGCCGTGACTACACGCTTTTTGCCAAGATCGACGGCGTGGTTCAGTATGAGGCCTTTGGCCAGGGCCGCAAGCGGGTTTCCGTATACCCTGCTGAATAACGGAGCTTTCCCGGCGAAACTGCTTACAGTCGAGTACCCCGGATTCAAGCGTAGCAATTCAGCGTAGTACCCACCCGGCAGCGACGAAGCGTCATGCCGGGTTTTCTATTCACAGGCGGTCAATCATGGGTTTTGCTGACGAGGCCAAATTCTATGTCGGCGCAGGCAAGGGCGGCAACGGCTGCGTGAGCTTTCGCAGGGAGAAATTTGTGCCCAGGGGCGGCCCCAACGGCGGTGACGGCGGCAAGGGCGGTGATGTCTATCTCGTTGCCGATCCGGGGCTGCACTCATTGATCGATTTTCGTTTCCGTTCGCATTTCAAGGCAGAATCCGGTCAGGGCGGCCAGGGCAGCGACAAACACGGTCGCGGCGGCAAGGACTGCATTGTGCCGGTTCCCTTGGGTTCTATTATCCGCGATGCGGAAACCGGTCAGGTGCTGGTTGATCTGACCGAGCCTGAGCAGCGCTTTCTCGTTGCAAAGGGCGGGCAGGGCGGTTTGGGTAACCGTCACTTTGCCTCGTCCACCAATCGCGCGCCCCGGCAATCCACGCCGGGCAGGGAAGGTGAGGAACGCTGGCTGGTGGTGGAGTTGAAACTCCTTGCCGATGCCGGCCTGGTCGGCCTTCCCAATGCAGGTAAATCCACTCTATTGTCCCGGCTTTCCGCAGCCACTCCAAAAATCGCGGACTATCCCTTTACCACCCTGGAACCGCAACTGGGGGTCTTGCATTTTCGCCATGCCGAACCCTGTGTACTGGCCGATATTCCCGGCCTGATCGAGGGCGCGCACCAGGGCATTGGCCTTGGCCACCAGTTTCTACGGCACATCGAGCGCACCGCCATACTCATCCACGTGGTGGATGCCGGCGGCGAAGGCGATAAAGCCCTGCAGGACTACCAGGTACTGCTGGAAGAACTGGCAGCCTACAACGAAGAATTGCGCCGGCGGCCCCAACTCATTGTACTCAACAAGATTGATCTCATTGAGCCGGAGCGGCTGAAAGAGCAGGAGCAGGTCTTTGCCCGCTTCGGAGTACCCGTACTGGCCATATCCGCCCTGGACGGGACTGGCCTGGATGCTCTCAAGGAAGAGATCAGGGCAATGCTTGCCCGTACGCAGACGGAGGAGCCGGCATGACCTTGCAGCTTTCCCTGGAAGAAGGGCTGTTCCAGCGCCAAACCCTCTACGCTGAAGCAAGAAGGGTGGTGGTCAAGGTGGGGAGCGCTGTGCTCACCGATGACCAGGGCGTTTCTGCAAACATCATTGCCCAGTTGGCCGCGCAGCTCACCTTTTTAAAGGAAACCGGCCGGGAAGTGATCCTGGTTACCTCCGGGGCCGTGGCTGCCGGGCGGCGGCGGCTGGACAAACCCAAGACCGTCCATGAGCCGCTGAAAATCAAGCAGGCGCTTGCCGCCACCGGCCAGGGTCTCTTGATGCAGGCCTATGAACAGGCCTTTGCCCGGCATGAGCAGCCTGTGGCCCAGATCCTGCTTACCCATACGGATCTCTCCAACCGGCGGCGCTACCTCAATGTGCGCAACACCATCCTGACCCTGTTCGAGTTCGGGGTGATTCCGATCATTAATGAAAACGACTCGGTCTCTGCGGAAGAGCTGCGTTTTTCCGATAACGACACCCTGGCCGCGCTCATGACCAATATGATCGGCGCGGACATGCTGCTCATCCTCACCGATGTGGACAGCCTCTACACCGGCAACCCCCTGGAAGACCCGGAGGCCAGGCCCGTGTACACCGTTGCCCGCATCGATCATAAGATCGAGGCCATGGCCGGTCATTCCACCAGCAGCCTCGGTACCGGCGGCATGGGCGCGAAGATTCGCGCGGCCAAGATGGTGGCGGCCTGCGGCGGCAGTTCTTTTATCGGACCCGGCAAACGTGCCGACATCCTTCAGGCCCTGTTCAGCGGCGAGCCGGTGGGCACTTTTTTTCTTCCGGACATGAGCCGGGCCATCAACCAGCGCAAGCACTGGATCGCCTATGTGCTCAGGCCCGAGGGCGAATTGGTGGTGGATGCCGGCGCAGCCAGGGCCTTAGCGGAAAAGGGCAAGAGTTTGCTGCCTTCGGGGGTGCTTGAGGTGCGCGGCCAGTTCGGCCTGGGCGCGCCGGTGCACTGCGTGGACAGTGAAGGCGGCCTGATCGCCGCTGGTTTGAGCAACTACGCGGCAGCGGATATTATTCGCATCCAGGGCAAAAAGACCTCGGAAATTGCCGCAATTTTAGGGCATAAGGACCATGATGAAGTGATTCATCGGGATAATCTGGTTCTTTTCGGCGGCAGCAGTACAGGCCTCTAATCTGTCTACTACTTTTGGAATAGCGGCAATGAAAACGGCGGACATCAGCACACAGATAATCAGCATGGCGCAGCGGACGAAACAGGCTTCGCGTGTCCTGCGGTCCATGAGCGCAGAGTTAAAAAATACCCTGTTGCTGGAAACAGCAGAGGCCCTGCTGGCCGGACGGGAAATGATTCAGCAGGAAAACAACCTGGACATGGCTGCAGCACAGGAGCGTGGCATGGGCAGCGCCATGCTGAGCCGTCTTCATTTAAGTGATGCGGTCATTCAGGAAATGGTCACCGGTCTGCGCGAAGTGGCGACCCTGAGCGATCCGGTGGGAGAAATCGAGAACCTGCGCCGCCGTCCCAGCGGCATTCTCGTGGGCCGCATGCGCATCCCCCTGGGCGTGATCTGCATGATTTATGAGTCCAGGCCCAATGTGACCATTGATGCGGCCGCGCTCTGCCTGAAATCCGGCAATGCGGTGATCCTGCGGGGCGGTTCCGAGGCCCTGCGCTCCAACCTGGCCCTGGCAGCCGTGTTTCATGAGGTGTTGAAGCGCCATCGCATCAATCCGGATATCATCCAGGTGGTGCCCACCACCGACCGCAGCGCCATCGATGTGCTTCTGCAGCAGGAAGAATCCATTGATCTGGTTATTCCCAGGGGTGGGGAAGGTCTGATTCGTGCGGTAACGGCCAAGTCGCGCATTCCGGTCTTGAAACACTACAAGGGGGTGTGCCACGCCTATATCGATGTCAACGCCGACATGGAAATGGCCCAGGGTATCGTTCTCAATGCCAAGATCCAGCGGCCGAGCGCCTGCAATGCCCTGGAAGGCATGCTGGTGCACCAGGCCATTGCCGGTGAATTTCTCCCCCGGGCCGCCATGGCCCTGCATCGGGAAGGCGTACGCCTCTTGGGTTGTGTCCGCAGCCAGGAGATTTCCACCTTGATTGAGGCCGCAGAAGAGGAAGATTGGGGCCGTGAGTTTCTTGATCTCACCATGGTGGTGCGCATTGTCGATAGCCTGGATGAAGCCCTGGAATACATCGAATGCCATGGATCCCGCCATACCGAGACCATCCTTACCCGCTCCTATGCCAATTCCCAGCGTTTTCTCCAGGAAGTGGACGCCTCGGCGGTGATGATCAACGCTTCCACCCGTTTCAACGATGGCGGCCAGTTCGGTTTGGGTATGGAGATCGGCATTTCCACTTCAAAGCTGCATGCCTATGGCCCCATGGGTTTGAACGAACTGACCACCCGCAAATTCGTGGTACTGGGCAACGGCGAAGTCCGCGCCTGAGGCGCGGCTGGAGAGAGCCTGTTCCGTGCAAGCCATCGGCATATTCGGCGGTACCTTTGACCCGGTGCACACTGGTCATTTGGCCCTGGCCCGCCGGGTGCGGGATACCTTTGCCTTGGACAGCCTCATGATCGTGCCCGCGCCCCAGCCGCCGCACAAGCGCCGGCCCGGCGCTTCCTTTGCCCAGCGCGCCGCCATGATCGAACTGGCCCTTGCCGCCTGCCCGGATTGCAGCCGCATTGTCTGTTCCCGCATCGAGGAGAACCTGCCTGCCCCTTCCTATACCATCCATACGGTAGAAACCATCATGCAGCACTGCGGCGGGCAGCGCTTTTTTCTGATAATCGGCATGGATTCCCTGGCGGATCTGCCCAACTGGTACCGGGCCACGGAACTGCTGGATCTGGTCGATCTCATCGTAGTCAACAGGGATCAGGCCCGACAGGCGGAAATCGAGCTTTTCGTCTCGCGGCTTCCAAGCGACTACCAACCCCTGCCCGACCATGACCATCATGACCATGTATGGCGAACGGATTCCGGCCGCATGCTCCATGTGTTGCTGGATTTTCATATGCCGTATTCATCCACCGCCATCCGAGAGGCCCTGCGCCGGGGCGAAGATCCCGCCGCTCTGCCCCTGCCGGAGGCAGTAGCCGCCTATATCAATACACACGGGCTCTATAGCGGTTCCTCCTGAAGATGCGCTACATCGCCGATCTCCACATTCACTCCCTCTTTTCCAGGGCAACCAGCAAGGCCAGCCATCTGCGCAGCTTGGCGGCCTGGGCTGCGGTCAAGGGTATCGATGTGGTGGCCACCGGCGATTTCACCCATCCCGGCTGGTTTGCCCATCTGCATGAGGAGCTGATTCCGGCAGAGGAGGGACTTTTCCGTCTCAGGCCCGATCCCCTCTACGACTATGCCGCCCTCCTGCCCGAGGGCCTGCAACCGGGCCGTCACCCGGAAGAGATCCGTTTTATCCTCAGCGCTGAAATCAGTTGCATCTACAAGCGCGGCGGCAAGGTGCGCAAGGTGCACAACCTGCTCTATGCGTCCGGTTTTGACGAGGTGCGGCGCATCAACAGCACCCTGGCCAATTTGGGTAATATCAATGCCGACGGCCGCCCTATCCTGGGGCTCGACTCCAGGGATCTGCTGGAAATCGTGCTGGAACAGGCGGCTGACGGCTTTCTTGTGCCCGCCCATATCTGGACGCCCTGGTTTTCGCTTTTCGGTTCCAAATCCGGTTTTGATCGCCTGGAAGACTGTTTCGCCGATCTCAGTGAACATGTCTTTGCCCTGGAAACCGGTCTGTCCTCAGATCCGGCCATGAACCGGTTGGTTTCCGCCCTGGACAGGTACACCCTTATTTCCAACTCCGACTGCCATTCCCCGGCAAAACTGGGTCGTGAGGCCAATATTTTTGATACCGGGCTGGATTATTTTTCCCTGCGTCAGGCCCTGCAAGCGCCTGCAGATGCCGCCGGCCGCCAGCGCTTTTTGGCCACGGTGGAGTTTTTTCCCGAGGAAGGGAAATATCACAGCGATGGCCACCGCAAGTGTGGCGTGCACCTTGATCCGCAGCAGACCCGTGAGCTGAAGGGGCTGTGCCCGGTTTGCGGCAAAGGCCTGACCGTGGGAGTGCTCAACCGGGTCTTTGAACTGGCGGATCGCACAGAACCGGTTTATCCCGCCTTTTCGCCCAAGGTACACAGCCTGATTCCACTGACTGAAATGGTGTCGGAACTGCTGGGCGTGGGCCCTGCCGGCAAGAAGGTCATGCAAGCCTATGTGCGCCTGATCAAGACCTTCGGCTCGGAGTTCGGCCTGCTTCTGGATGCACCCCTTGAGGATATGCGCAGCCGGGGCCTCACGCTTCTGGCCGAGGCCATTGAGCGGGTGCGCAGCGGCAAGGTGATTCGTGAGCCGGGCAGTGACGGCGTCTACGGGGTGATTCGTGTGTTCAGCGAAGGCGAAAGGGCGCAACTCATCGGGCAGCAGAGCCTTTTCCCGCAGGCAGAAGCGACCAAGCCGCGAGCGCGCAAAGCTCAATCGGCACCCTTGGTCAAGAATGCTGCTGCAACCGCAGCTTGCCCTACTCTTCCCACTGCAGCCGACCTGCAGACGGCCGAGCCTATGCCGGCAACAGGCCGACTCAACGAGGCCCAGTTGGCCGCAGTCATGAGTACTGCTCCGGTGATTGCGGTGCAGGCCGGGCCGGGCACCGGCAAAACCCATACCCTGGTAAGCCGGGTCAAGCGCATGCTTGAGGAGGGGCGGAGCCCCTGTACGGTCATCACCTTTACCAACAAGGCTGCCGATGAACTGCGCCGGCGCCTGTACCTGCAGCCGGGCCACCAGGAGGTTTGCCGTATCGCCACCTTCCACGGCTTTTGCCTGCAGTTGCTCAGAACAAGGCAGCCGGATCTGGCCGTGGCAGGCCCGGAGGAACGCAGCGGCATCTTGAGCAGCCTCTATCCGCAGCTTTCCCGGCAGGAGCGCGAGCAGGCGAGTCTGGATATCAGCCGGGCCTTGCTCAATGCCTGCGAGACTACGCTTCCCGAGCAGGCGCGGGACTATGTGGATGTTCTTGCTCAGAAGAACCTGATTGACCTTGATGCCATCTGCTATCAGGCCCTCATACTGCTGCGCCGAGGCGATGAATGGGCGGACAGGTTCCGGGGCATGGCCGGTATGCTTTTTGTCGACGAGTTTCAAGACGTCAATGCGGTGCAATACGGTCTGGTAGCGGCCCTGGCAGCAACCAACCCGGTATTTTGCATCGGCGATCCGGATCAGGCCATCTACGGTTTCCGGGGCGCGAGCCCGCACTGGTTTTACCGTCTGGTTCAGGATTTGACCGCCGAACTCCATGTGCTCAGCCAAAATTACCGTAATGGTGCGCTCATCGTGCAGGCGGCCTCCGCAGTGATCCGTCATAATCTGCAGAGTATCGCACATGCCGTTCCGCCTGCCGCCATGGAGGCCATGACAACGATTCCGGCGCGGCTCCATATGCAGTCCTGCGCCAGCCCCATTGAGGAGGCGCGCTTTATTGCCGCTCAGGTCGAGGCCCAGACGGGCGGCCTCTCGCACCGGGGTCTGGAGCGTATGGCCGCCGGTTCTGAAACCAATGTTTCCTTTGGCGATATCGCCGTACTCTACCGGAACTTGCGCCAGTCAGAGGTGGTGCAGAGCGTGTTTGCTGAACGCGGCATTCCCTTCCAGCAGGTGGATCTGGAGGCCTATTACACGCGCGGCAGTTGCCGTCTGCTCTACAACTGGCTCATGCTTTTGAGCGGCCGGGCCGGGGTGGAAGAGCTTTTGTTTCTGCTCGGGCAAGAATCGGGCATCGGCGAGAAGCGGCTGGCAGGCCTGCAGACCCTGCTGCGGCAGGGATTGCCGTCGGGACAATCCAATCCCAATGCTGATAGTGCCGCCTGGTTTGTGCCGGTCTTGACGGGCGGGCCGGAAGCGCGTTTAAGCGCCGCCTTTGTTCGTCTCTTTTTTGAAATGGCCGGGCAAATAAAAACTCTACCTTTGTATACGTTTTTCGATATACTGATGTCTGGGCTGGCAAAATATTACAATTTTGATCTTGAAGAGGCGGCCGTCAGCCGTCTGCGACAAAACGCCCTTAGTTTTACCGGGCTTGACAGCTTTGCCGACCACCTTGAGCGCTACAGCGATTCAGTACTCTACGACCCAAAGGCCCAGGCAGTGACCATGTCCACCCTGCATGCGGCCAAGGGGCTTGAATTTGATGTGGTTTTTATCTGCGGCTGCGAGCAGGGGCTTTTACCGCTCAGTCCCCGCGAGGCCCTTGCAGGCCCGGCCCTGCAGGAGCATATTGCCGAAGAACGCCGCCTCTTCTACGTGGGCATGACCAGGGCGCGCACAGGCCTCTACTGCACCTGGTGCAAGATGCGGCGCAACTTTGCCGGCATAGCGGCCCAGGGCACTGCCTCGGCGGAGCGGAGTCCTTCATCCTTTCTCTTTGAATTCAGCCCAGAGCTTGTCAGCCCGCTGCCGTACATAGAACAGCACAACAAAAAAATACGGCCAGGTGCGCGCCAGCTCTCCCTTTTTCCCGGCACATCATGAAAAAACAAGACCCCGGCTTCTCCTTCTTTGAAACCATTACCAGTTTGCAGAGGCAGATCAATGAGTTGAAGCGGGACAACAGCCGGTTGGAGAAAATCGCCTCCCAGGCTGAATCGGCCAATAGGGCCAAGACGGATTTTTTGGCCATGATCAGCCATGAAATCCGCACGCCCATGAACGCGGTGGTGGGCATGAGCCGGCTCTTGCTCAAGACCGACCTGCAGGACAGGCAGTTGCAGTATGTGCGGCTCATCAACACCTCGGCCCAGAGCCTGATGATCCTGGTGAATAATCTGCTGGATTTCAGCCGCATCGAAGCCGACAAGATGACCCTGTACCAGGAACCCTTTCACCTGGAAGAAGAGATTAACCAGCTCATCACCCTCCACACCCTGTCCGGCCAGGAAAAAAATGTGGGCGTGGTCGGCGACATTGACCCCGCCATCCGCCGTAACCAGTACGTGGGGGATGTGCACCGGCTGCGCCAGGTGCTGATCAATCTTTTGGGCAATGCCCTCAAGTTCACTGAAAAGGGCACAGTCCTGCTCCGAGTTTTGCCCGAAGGCTGCGTCGAGGGCGGCAGGCTGCGTTTTGAGGTTCGGGACACGGGCATCGGCATCGAGGAAAAGGATATCCCCTCCCTGTTTCAGCCCTTTACCCAGGTGGATAATTCGTCGACCAGACGTTATGGCGGCTCGGGTCTGGGTCTGTCTATCTGCGCACGCCTGGTGGAACTCATGGGTGGGGAAATCGGGGTGGAGTCACAGCCGGGCAAGGGAACGACTTTCTGGTTCACCACGGCCTTAAAATTATTGCAAGCCCCTGCTGCTGCGGTAACAGAGCTGCCGATACCCGAAAGCGACAAGGCTGCCGGGGCAGTATCCGCACCGAAGGGACAAGATGACCCTGTCGTCGGACAGGTACAGCAGCAAGTAGCCAGGCAAGAACGGGCTTTCGTCTTGGTGGTGGATGATGATGCAGCCAACCGTTTTCTGGTGCGGGAAGTGCTTGAGCAGGGCGGCCTGAACGTGGTTTGTGTCGACAGCGGGGCAGAGGCCCTGGCAGCCTGGAGGCAGCGGGATTTTGACTTGGTGCTCATGGATTGCCAAATGCCTGAAATGGACGGTTACTGCACCACCAGAACCATGTTGGCGGAAGCGAGAAAACTGCAGAGAAAGATACCGGTCATCGTCGCCCTGACTGCCGACGGCACGAATGCGGCCAAGACCAAGAGCCGGGAGGCGGGCATGGTGGATTATCTGGTTAAGCCGCTGGACTTCGAGCGCCTGCACCAGGTGCTCGCCACCTGGACATCGGAAACGCCGGCCATTCGTCCGGCGGCTGCGACCGGTCTGTCCCATTCCGATACGGGTCAAGCGGGTCAAGCTAGGCCGACGGCATCGCGCCAAGTAGTGAACGCCCAGACGCTGGAGCGTTTGCGCAAGAATATCGGCAATGTTCAGGCCGTGGTGCAGATTTTCCTTGAATCCCTGGAAAAACGCGCACAAGAGCTGGCGGAGGCCTGCAAGGAGGGTGATGCGGCCCGGATGACCCGCATTGCCCACACTTTAAAGGGCAGCAGCGCCCAGTTTGGCGCCGAGGAACTCAGCAACCTCTGCCTGAAAGTGGAGCGCCTTGCCCGCATGGGCCAGGTGGAACAGGCAGGAGCATTGCTGCAGAAAGTGGATGAAGCCGGCCGCAGAGTCCGGGAATATTTTTCGATGCCGACACAAAGCGCACCTTGATTCGGTGCTGGACGACAGATTTGCACGAACCGGAATTGTCATTATGACACGCGATACGAGCCATGACCTCACCAAATAACGATACTCCTTCGCTGATCCTCATTGTCGATGACGATGTCATTGTGCGCATCCTGCTGCGCCAGTTTCTGGAAGGCGAGGGCTTTCGGGTGGTCGAGGCCGAAGACGGCATCAGCGCCTTGGAAACGCTCAAGCGCATGCCGGTGGACATGGTCATTCTCGATATCGTCATGCCGGGCATGGACGGCAACATGGTCTGCGCCCGTATCCAGGAACTCTTTCCCGAGCCGCCGCCGGTCCTGATCATGACCGCCATGGACTATGACGAGGAGGTTGACCAGGTCTACAGTGCCGGTGCGGTGGACTATGTTCGCAAACCACTGATGTGGCCGGTTTTGCGCAACCGCATCAAGTATATCCTCAAGGCGCACCGGGCCAGCCGGGAGATGACCCTGCTCTCGAAAAAATACGAGATGATTCTGGATTCGGCCGATAACGGCATCAGCGGGCTCGACCGGGAGGGCAGAATCAGCTACATGAATCTGGCTGGGCAACGCATGCTGGGTTACAGCGCCGAAGAGGTCTTGGGTAAAGACTGCCAGGAGGTTTTTCGTATCGCCCGGCCCGGCAGCGCCTCCTTTGGCGAGAGCTGCAGCCCCTTTTTGCCGGGAGGCAGAAAGGACGGGGCTATACGTTTTGATGAAGTCAGGATGGAGCGCAAGGACGGCACCACCTTTCCCGCAGATCTGCGCACCACCCCCATTGTGCAGGAAGAGCGGCTTACCGGCGGGGTGGTGGTCTTTCAGGATATCACCGAGCAGCAGAAGGCTTCGCAGATCATCCGGCACATGGCCAACCACGATGCCCTCACCAATCTGCCCAACCGCAACTTCCTCCTCCAGCGCCTGCCCCAGGCGGTTTCCCTGGCCAAGCGCCAGTCGCGCAAGCTCTTTCTCCTCTTTATCGACCTGGATCGCTTCAAACCCATCAACGATGAGCACGGCCATGCGGTAGGCGATATCGTTTTGGTGCAGGTGGGCAAACGCCTGACTAAGGCCATGCGCGCCTCAGATTCGGTCTGTCGTTTGGGTGGGGATGAATTTGTCATCCTGCTGGAGAGCGCGGCCACCTTGAACGGTGCCATCATGGTGGCTGAGCGCGCCATTGAACTGCTCAACGAACCGATCAAGGTGAAGGAACTGGTCTGCTCCATCGGCGCCAGCATCGGCATCGCCATCTATCCTGATGACAGCGAGGATGCCGATGTACTCTTGCGCCATGCGGATCAGGCCATGTACGCGGCCAAAAAGAAGGGACGCAACTGCTGGCACCTCTACGGTGATCAAATCAAGTTCGCTGCACCATCGAGCGAATAATATCGGTCTTGCCGATTACCCCCACCAGCCGGCCATCCTCCAGCACGGGCAGGGTATGCACCTGCTTTTCCACCATAATGGTGGCCACTTCCTCAAGGGTGCTGCCCGGCTGCACCGTGATCGGGCTGCGGGTGCAGATATCGCCCACGGCCGCGCCCGATATCTTCTTCATCTCCTTTTCCATTTTCTCCGGACTGTCCAAAAAGAAAAAGGCGTCCAGGATTGGGATAGTCCTAGGCAGATGCACCTTCTTCTTGGTGAAGATGAGGTCGCTCTCGGTGACGATACCGGTCACGCGGCCCTGATCATCCACCACCGGTGCGCCGCTGATGCGCCGGTTCAGGAACAGTTCGGCCAGTTCGCGTACGCTTTGATCCTCACGCACGGTAATGACTTCCGGGTTCATAATATCTCTGGCAGTGAGCATGGTTCCTCCTGGGAATTGTTTTAAGTGGGCGTAAAAAGGCGGGGCAGGGCGGCGGCCACCTCTGAGGCGCTGTAGCCATAAGCTCTTTCTTTGGCCAAGAGATCGGCGGCCGCCCCGTGCAACCACACGCCCGCGCAGGCGGCCTGCCAGGGACTGTGGCCCTGGCCGAGCAGACCGGCGATGATGCCTGCCAGCACATCGCCCATGCCGCCGGTGGCCATGCCCGCATTGCCGCTGCGGTTGATGGCCCAGCGGCCATCCGAGGCGGCAACCACCGTGCCTGCCCCTTTCAAGACCGCAACGATTGGCTGGGGACTGTGTTTGCAAAGACGGCACAGCTTTTGCGCGGCAGCCAAGCGGTCTGCCTGCAGGCCGGCAATGGGCTCGTCGAGCAGGCGTGCCATTTCGCCGGGATGCGGGGTGAAGATGCGGGGCCCGCCTGGTCTGGCAAGGATATCCCGATTGGCGGCCAGGATAGTGAGGGCATCAGCATCCACCACCATGGGCATTTCCTGCTCCTGATAGAGCCTAAGCACCAGGGCTGTGGTCTCATCCGCCAGGCCGATTCCCGGCCCGATGACCAGGGCCTGCTTGTGGCGGCACAATTCGGCCACAGCGGCATAATCGGCATGGTTGAGACAGTCGCATGAGGCTGCAAGCGGCGCATACATGGCTTCCAGCAGCGCGCCCGCAAAGATGGGAAAGAGGTTGGCGGCAATGGCGCAACTGACCAGGCCGGCCCCGCTGCGCAGAACCCCCTGGGCTGTCAGGAGGGCTGCGCCGGTCTTGCCGGTGGAACCGGCAAGGACGAGCACATGGCCATTGCTGCCCTTGTGGGCGTCAAGCGGGCGTCTGTTCAAAAGAGGCCGAATGGAATGGTCCAGGATGATGCCTGTCAACCCTGCTTCGGCCACAATTTTTTTGGGAATACCGATGTCCGCCACCTGCACCATACCGGCCACCGCGCCGCCGTGGTGCAGATGCCCCGGTTTCATCATGCCGTAACAGACAGTAAGGCTCGCCTGTACTGCTTCTCCCAGCACCTGGCCGGTATCGCTGTTGAGGCCGGAGGGGATGTCTGCCGCCACCACCGGGCAGGCCTGTTTGCGGGTCAGGCTGTTGACGGCACGCAGCGCTTGCAAGTAAATACCTTCAAGCGGCCTGGCCAGGCCAATGCCGAAGAGGGCATCCACCACGCTGTGCAAGGGCCTTGTGCAGTATTCCTTTTCTGCGTCATCCAGGGCATTGTCCAGGTCGGCGGCAGCACGGATGATCCGGCAGGGGAGAGCAAGCCGCTGGAGAATATGTCGGTTCAGGGCTGCATCCGGGGGCAGATTGTGCGGCTCGGCCATGAGCAATACCAAGGGCCGGCCGCCACGGCCATGCACCCAGCGGGCAATGACCAGGCCGTCGCCGCCGTTGTTGCCGGGGCCTGCGAAAATAAGCACCGTCTTACCGCAGACCGGGCCGAAATGAGCCTCCATGGCATCCACGGTGGCGCGCCCGGCATTTTCCATCAGCACCGAACCCGGTATGCCTACCTCTTCGATGGTGCGGCGATCCAGTTCCCGCATCTGCCCCGAAAAGGCCAGGGGCGGGCACTGGCTGGTCAATTCTTGGTCTTGCATGTCATTGTGTCCCAAAGAAGAAAAATCAGGCTTGGCTGGAAGTTCTCCGGCGATGTTCTGCTGCAGCCCGAATAAATCCGTTCACCCAGGCAGGCGTGCCGCCGGCCAGCACATGGGTGTAGAGGGCCAGCACGTTTTTATAGACCAGACCATCCCGGCCCTCGCAAAAGCCGGTGCCGCGCTCCACCTTGAACACCAGTTCACTGCTCTTACCGTCCCATCGCTGCACCTTGGAGTAGCGGAACTCGTGGCCCTTGATCTGCAGGCCCGGCTCGTAAAAGCTGTTCTCTCCCTCCACCCGGAGGATGGAATAACCATGGGCCTGGGGTTTGGCAGCCAAGCTGAAGCTGACCGGGAAAATACCGGTGAGCGGATATTCCTTGCCCTCAAGCAGGAGCGAGCGGCCCAGATAGATGAGGCCGCCACATTCGGCGTAGACCGGCAGGCCCGCCTCAATGGCCCCACGCAGGGATTCGCGAAAGCGGTGGTTATCGGCCAGGGCCTGGGCGCTGGTTTCGGGAAAGCCGCCGCCTATGTAGAGGCCATGCAGCCCATCCGGCAGACAATTGGCGCTGAGCGCGTTGATTGGTACCAGTTCTGCACCGTTATGCTGCAGGGTCTCCAGATTTTCCTCGTAGTAGAACTGGAAGGCGGCATCCCGCATCACGCCGATGCGCAGCCCCTGCGGGCCGGGAGGAGTGGGTGGTATGGTCGGCTTCGACATTTTTTGCAACTCTATGGTCGGCATCAGGCGCAGGATGGCGTCCAGATCAAAATGCTTTGCCGCCATCTCAGCCAGGGCAGCCACCGCCTCTTCCGAGCCGCTGTATTCCTGGTGCGGGGTAACCCCCAAATGACGCATGGGGAAAATATCGGCAGCTAGGCGGGGGATGATGCCCAACACGGGGATGTCGCCGCTTTGCGCCAGGGATTCCCTGATAATGCGCTCGTGCCGGGCCGTGGCCACCTGGTTGAGAATGACGCCCGCAATGGAGAGCCTGGGCTCGAACATGCGGCAGCCCAGCACCAGAGCCGCGATGGTGCGGGTGGCCTTGGAGCAGTTGACTACCAAGAGCACCGGCAGATCCAGGAGAATGGCCAGCTCTGCTGTTGAATAACTGCCGCCGGCGTTGACGCCGTCGTACAGACCTCGGTTACCCTCCACTAGGGCAAGATCGCTGTCTGCATGCAGGTGGCTGAAAAAGGTGTGGCGCAACTGCTCCGGGCTGGTGAGGTAGGGATCGAGGTTGTAGCAGGGTCTGCCCGCAGCCTTGGCCATCCAGCCCGCGTCGATGTAGTCCGGCCCCTTTTTGAAGGGCAGAACGCTAAGCCCCCGCGCCCGCAGTGCCGCCAAAAGGCCCACCGCTGCCACCGACTTGCCGGAGCCGCCGCTGAGTCCGGCGATCACCAGGCCACGCGGGCTTTCGGCCATACTGTTCGTATCTTTTTTCATTGCTTCTTCGTAGATGGCTGCGCTGTCTTTGTGGGAATACGATCCTGGTCGTGCGGCCCCTTGCCCAGTTCTCTCCAGGCCGCATCGTAGAGGCGATTGAGTTCCTGTTCCAGCTTCAGCCGCCAGACCTCGATACCTTCCGGGTCCAGATCCGGCGGTACCTGCAGGGCCGGGCCATGGTGCAGGACAATGGTGGCAAAGGGCAGGGGCAAGACGGTTCTGTCCCAGCTCTTGAAGCTGAGGTAGCGATTGGCCGCCCAGACCAGGGGATAGATGGGTTTGCCGGATGAACTGGCCATGAGGATGCAGCCTGCCTGGGCCCTACGGGCAGGCCCCTGGGAACCGTCGGCCACAATGCCTGCATTCATACCTCTTTTGAGTTCGGCCAGCATTTCCCGCAAGGCCCTGAAACCGCGCCGATTGGAAGAGCCGCGCACCGGGATGTGGCCGAATTTTTCCGCCAGCCGGGCAATATATTCACCGTCGCGACTGGCGCTGACCATGACTGCGGCAGGGTAATCGCGCAGATAGTAGAAGTTGTAGAGAAAGCTGTAGTGCCAGAAGGCGGCGATGCCCTTGCCGCCGCCGGCGATCAAGGCCTGGATCTCCTCGTTGCCGCGAATTTTGAGGGGGCAGGTGCGAAACCACAGCCGCATGAGCCCGGCTGCCAGGCCGGGCAGGATGCGTAGGGACAGGCGGTACCGGAAATCAGTCAAGGGCCAGCTCCAGCATTTTCAGTTCACGTACCCGGTCGCGGTAACCGGCCGCCTCTTCAAAGGCCAGACGCTGCGCCGCTTCCCGCATCTTCTCTTCGAGTGTCTCGATATCCCGCCGTAACTCCTCCTCGCTGTGATAGATATGCTGCGTTTCCGCCGTCTCAAAGACAAGGCCGGGCTGTGCTCCAGCCTCATCCGCAGGCACCCAGCCCGAGGCGCGCAGGTGCTGGGCCATGGAATCTTTGATCTCGGAGATGACGGTTTGCGGGGTGATGCCGTTTTTCCGGTTATGCGCCTGCTGCACCTTGCGCCGCCGGTTGGTCTCGTCCATGGTGTACTGCATGGAGGACGTGATTTTATCGGCATAGAGGATAACCGTGCCCTCGGCATTACGTGCCGCGCGACCGCAGGTCTGCACGAGCGAGCGTTCGGAGCGGAGAAAACCCTCCTTGTCCGCATCCAGCACGGCCACCAGGGAAACTTCCGGAATATCCAGCCCTTCCCGCAAGAGGTTGATGCCGATGAGCACGTCGTAGCGACGCCTGCGCAGATCGCGGATCAGCTCCACCCGCTCCAGGGTTTTGATGTCTGAATGCAGATAGCGCACCCGCACGCCCAAATCTTCGTAGTACTTGGTCAGATCCTCGGCCATCCTCTTGGTCAGGGTGGTGACCAGCACCGCCTCGTTGCGGTCGGCGCGCAGACGTATTTCCGCCAGCAGATCATCCACCTGAGTGCCGGCGGGCCGCACCTCGATGCGCGGATCCAAAAGGCCGGTGGGGCGAATCAACTGTTCCACCACATATTCGCCGGACAGCTTCAGCTCATAGGGGCCGGGCGTGGCCGAGACGTACACGGTCTGGTGGCGACGTTCCTCAAACTCGTCAAAGCGCAGGGGCCGGTTGTCCAGGGCAGAGGGCAGGCGGAAGCCGAAGTTGACCAGGGTCTGCTTGCGGGAGCGGTCGCCGTTGTACATGCCGCCGATCTGGGGCACGGCAATATGCGATTCATCGATGATGAGCAGGTAATCATCCGGAAAATAGTCCAAAAGGTTGGGCGGCGGCGCGCCCGGTTCCTTGCCCGTCAGGTGGCGGCTGTAGTTTTCGATGCCGTTGCAGTAACCCAACTCCGCAATCATTTCCAGATCAAACATGGTGCGCTGTTCCAGGCGCTGCTCTTCAACCAGGCGGCCTGCGGCATGGAGTTCGGCCAGGCGCAGTTGCAACTCATCCTGGATGGAGCGCATGGCCTTGTCCAGGTTGTCCTGGCCGGTGACAAAGTGGCTGCCCGGAAACACTGCCGTCTGCTCCAGATCCTCCAGCACCACGCCCCTGAGCGGATCGATCAGGGTGATGCTGTCGATGCTGTCGCCGAAAAACTCCACCCGCAGGGCGCGCTCTTCCTCGTGCACCGGAAAGATGTCGATGACATCGCCGCGCACTCGGAAGGTGCCGCGATGGAAGGAGAAATCGTTGCGTTCATAGAGCATGAAGGCCAGGCGGCGTTGTACCTCCTCCATCGGGTACTCTGCCCCGCGCTCAAGAAAGAGGTGCATGTTCTTGTACTCATCCGGCGAGCCCAGGCCGTAGATGCACGACACCGAAGCCACTATGAGCACATCCCGCCGGGTGAGGAGCGAGCGAGTGGCGGAGTGGCGCAGTTTGTCGATGGCGTCGTTGATGGCGGAATCTTTTTCAATATAGGTGTCCGAGGACGGGATATAGGCCTCGGGCTGATAGTAATCATAATAGGAGACAAAGTATTCCACCGCGTTGTGGGGAAAGATTTCGCGGAATTCGCTGAAAAGCTGAGCCGCGAGCGTCTTGTTCGGGGCAAGCACCAGGGTAGGGCGCTGAATGTGGGCCACCACCTGGGCCATGGTAAAAGTCTTGCCCGAACCGGTTACCCCCAGAAGCACCTGATCCCGCACTCCAGCCTCGATATTGGCCACCAGCCGGTCAATGGCGGCCGGTTGGTCACCGGCAGGGCTGAAGTTCGAAACCAGGGAAAAAGTGGTGGAGTCGTCGTAGGTGGGGGCATTCACAGCATTCCAACAGCGCATGGAGGTTGTTTTTTGCGTCTTGATGTTGCGGTGTTTGCACCGTTACAGGCCAAGACAATAACATCAATAGATTATACTCATTTTCCGCGGAAGCGGAAAGATCTAGGGGATGTAACAAGCCGGCTGGCCTAGTTGTGGGGCGGCGGCTCAGTCATAGGCTTCGCTGTAGATACGGGCGTCCGGATAACGGGCATCGAGCAGATGGGTAAGGTCATGGATCATGCTGCGTCGGCCGCAGAGGTAAAAATCGTAGTTGTCCGCCGGCAGCATGGTTTCCACATAGGCACCGACATAACCACGGAAGGGTGGGGGATCACCCTCCATGGCCGCTGCGGATGAAAGGCAGGGCACATAGCGTTTGGCGGCTGCGCTCAGCTCTTGCCGGTAGACTAGGGCGGAAGGATGGCTTACTCCGTGCAGCAGGGTGAAACCGCTCAGACCGCCGGCCCACATGGCGATGAAAGGTGCGATGCCGGTGCCGGTGGCGATGAAGCATGCTTCCCGTTCGCTGGGCTGGTAGCAGAAATAACCCTGGGCAGCGCTGAGAGCAATTTCACTGCCAATAGCAAGTTCCGCCAAGGCAACACTGAGACGGCCTTCCGGCATGCGCTTGATGAGCAGGCGCAGGACAGGTTCATCCGGGGCCGAGATCAAGGTGTACTCGCGTTCCATATCCAGGTAACGCAGATGAATGAACTGACCGGGAAGGAAGATAAAACCGTCTGGCTTACTGCAATGCAGTTCATAGATTTCATCATTGAACCAGTGTCGTTTCAGGATTGTTAAGATATGATTTGTAATCATCTGTAATGTAATATCGTATCGTTTATTGCTGGTGAAAATGCAGCGTATCAGGTATATTTGTTACTAAATCGTACCAGTCGTTTTTGAAATGTTACTTCCTGCGTTCTTTGAAAAAATTGATCAGTAAAGCTGAGCATTCTTCAGCCAGCACACCACCCTGTACAGTAAGGTCATGGTTGAGCAGGCCGTCGTTGCCGATGCGGTAGCAGGAGTCCAGAGCTCCGGCCTTGGGGTCTGCTGTGCCGTAGACAATGCCGGCAAGGCGTGCCTGGATGCAGGCGCCTGCACACATGATGCAGGGCTCCAGGGTGACATAAAGCCTGCAACCGGGCAGGCGATAGTTGCCGATCTTGACGGCGGCCGCGCGAATAGCGGCCATCTCGGCATGCCCGGAAGGGTCGTGCTCCTGAATGCAGGCATTGCCCGCCTCGGCCAGGATGCGGCCATTGCCGTCCACCAGCACCGCACCCACCGGCACTTCACCTGCGGCTGCCGCCTTTTGCGCCATGGCCAGGGCGCGGCGCATGAGAACACTGTCAATGTGTAAAAAGGGACTTGTCAAGTTAAGCTATTATACAGTAAAAAAGTAAAAAAAATTTACAAAAAATTTACATTGGATTATATTTTGTTTTTTGTATATACCACAACGTATCGTCCATGCTGTTGGGGCAAAATAGTCTAAGTATTTAAATTTTTATCAATTCTTTTGAGCTTAGCCAATGAAAAATCAGCGCTTTCATATTCTTGCCTACAATTGGCAGCCAGGCAACAAGCACGAAATTGAAGCAGCCTTGGCTGATTCTTCCCGTATAACCTATGAAAATGATCCAGGCTCCTTTCGTTTAAAGCTGGACCGGGAAAACTATGATGTCATTATCCTGGAGCTGCAGCCGGAAAACGGATCGACCTTCAGCATGCTCAGGTCGATCCGCCAAAACATTCCTTTCACACCGGTTATCATCACCAGCAGCACGGACCAGGTGGACCTGATTGTAGAGGCTATGCGCGAAGGGGCTTATGATTTTATCACCGACCCGTATTTGCCCGAGCGTATTCGCTGTTCCGTGGAAAAGGCGGTGGCCGATAAAAGCCATGTCAACGAACTCGCCTACCTGCGCCGTACCCAGGATGTGGTCTACAAATTCGACGATGTTGTGGCCGAAACCCCATCCTTCAGGCAACTGGTCGATAATTTGCGCAAGTTTGCCGCCTTTGATTCCACTATGCTCTTTACCGGAAAAACCGGCACCGGTAAAAGTTTTCTTGCGGGCGCCATCCACTTCAATTCACCCCGGCGCGACAGACCTTTTATTAAAATTAACTGCACCAATATGCCGGATGAGCTGCTTGAAAGCGAACTTTTCGGCCATGAGGCAGGGGCCTTTTCGGGGGCGGATAAACAGCGTATCGGCCGCCTGGAGCAGGCGGATGGGGGCACGGTTTTTCTCGATGAAATCGGCGAGATTACCCCTGGTCTTCAGGCGAAGTTATTGCGCTTTCTTGAGGAGAAAAATTTCGAGCGCCTGGGCGGCAGCCGCACCATTTATAGTGATGTTCGTATCATTGCCGCCACCAACCTGAGCCTGGCCGCCCGGATCAGCGAAGGCCATTTCCGCGAAGACCTATTTTACCGGCTTAATGTGCTGCCGGTGCAACTGCCGCTCTTGAAGGATCGGCCCAACTGCATTGCGCCTCTGGCCAGGAAACTGCTGGCAAAAATAGCGGCCAATGTGTGCAAACCCGTCATCGACTTTACCGATGAAGCCATGCGCCTCTTGACCGCCTACCACTGGCCCGGCAACATCCTGCAGCTGGCCAATGTGATCGAGCGGGCAGTCATCCTGGAAGAGGGTGACCACATTACCCCCTTTTCCCTGCAAAGCCCCGGCGAACTGACGCCGATGGACCCCGCCAGGGCCGAAAAAATTCCGGAACTGGAAGACAGTGAACGGGCCCTGGTCCTGCGTGCGCTCAGGGAGTGCAACTGGGTGCAGAAGAAGGCGGCGCAGAAGCTTGGCGTGAGCCCCAGGGTCATGAATTACAAAATCCAGAAATTCAACATCAACCATCCCCGCTGGCGCAAAAACAAAGGCAAACGGTAAGGGCAGCCTGTTTCCCGGCCGCTTTTCCTGCAGTTGACTGTAGGCTATGCAGAGTATGCAGGCTAGTGCAGATCGTGGCCGGTGCTGGTCATGGTAAGGTTGCCGTTTTTCACCCCGCGCATGGCGATCACCTTTTCCGCCATCTCCCTGATGCGCGAGGCCTTGCCCTTGACGATGATCACTTCCAAGCAGTTGTGATGATCCATGTGCACATGGGTGGTTGAGGTGATCAGGGTATAGTAGTCGTGCTGGATCTCGGTTATTTTTTCCTGTAACTGCGGTTGGTGGTGGTTGTACACCAGGGTAACCACTCCGGCCACATCACCGTCCTGCTCCCATTCCTCGCTGATGAACTCCTTGCGGATGAGGTCGCGCACCGCCTCTGAACGGTTGACGTAGCCCCGCTCACGAATATAGCTGTCAAACTGCTCCAAAAGCTCTTCTTCCAGGGAAACGGAAAATCTTCTCAGCATGATCAGGTTTCCTTGTTGATGTGTTCCAGTTCGGCAAGGATTTGTCCGGCCTCCTCTCGCATTTTTTCGGGCACGCCCGTATCCCTTCTGGCCCGCTTCAGGTTCTGCACGGCCAAATCTTCCTCGCCCTGATAGAGATAGTATTTGCCCAGGTAAAAGATGCCCACACCATCAGCACCTCGATTGGCCTCGATCCGGCCCAGTTCAAAGTAGACCTGCGGATACTCGGGCATGGCCTGGGCCACCTGCTGCAGCAGGGTCTCGGCCCGGGCCGTGTTGCCGGTGGCCGCCTCAACCTTGGCTAACTGGAAGAGCCCGTAGATGTCGCTGGGGTTGCGGCGCACCTGCGGCTCAAGAATGGCCCTGGCCTCGTTCAGGCGGCCCGCCCTCTGCAGAATCACCGCCTGATCCACCTTGAGGATATCTTCGGCCGGATACTGTTCCTGAACAATGGCCAAGTGCTCCAGAGCCTGGTCAAAGCGTCGGTTTTCCGCCTCGATCAGGGCCAGGCCGAAGCGGGCCATGCGCTGCACGTCTGCATCCTTGTCCTGGGCCAGGGTGATGGTGCAGTACTGGCGCAGCCGGTCTAGATCCGTGGTTTGACTCAGCACCCGGTAGCGGAAGCGGAGAAAGGCGAAGTTATCCGTCTTCTTCACGGCCGGGGCGGCCGTCTTTTGGGCCTTCAACTCCAAGAGCGATTCCACATAGCTGAGCCTGGCCTCGGGGTTGGGATGGGTGAGCAGGTACTGGGGCACATCGCCCATGCGATAACGGGTGATGCGGCGCATGGTGCGCAGCATGTCTTTCATCGCCTCGGGATCGCGCTGCATCTCCAGCATCCAGCCAAAGGAAAGCCGATCTGCCTGTTCCTCGTCCTCCCGGCTGTAACGCAGGTTGATGGCCTGCCCGGCAGCCAGGGAGCCGGTGAGCAGCCCCTGGGACAGACCGGGCACACCCAAGGCCAGTCCGGCAAGGCCAAGGAGCAAGGAGGCGGTGCTCACCTTGGTGCCCTTGTCCAGACGCTGGGCCAGATGACGGCTGGCCACATGGCCGATTTCATGGGCGAGCACGCTCACCAGTTCGTCTTCCTTGTGCATGGCCTCGATCAGGCCGCTGTAGAAAAACACCATCCCGGCCGGGGCGGCAAAGGCGTTGAATTGCTCGCTCTTGACCACATGGAAGCGGTAATCAAAATACTGCGGCCCCACCACTTGGAGCACCTGTGCACCCAGCCGGTTGATGTACCGGCTGATATCCGGATCATCGAGTATGCGCAGGTCGCGGCGTACCGAGTAGAGAATTTTCTGACCGATGAGGCGTTCCTCGCCAATGGTCAGGGCCTGTATTTGGCAGGGCCAGCCCAGGGCTGTGATCAGCATGCACAAGACGACTATGCGTTTGAAGAGTTGAGCGGCAAACATGGAGAAATCCAGGAGGAGAGTGCTGTCTGCGGCCTTTTGCAGCAGATCCATACACTACAAAATACTGCGTCCGGCACGAGGATGCAAGATTGACGCTTTTTCGGCGGAGATCAGGGCAGCCGATTGAGGCGGCGGTTCAGCCGTTCAACCAGGTAGGAGCAGGGAAAGGTGAGGGCCAAGTACATGGCGGCAACAGTCAGCCAGACCTCGAAGGTGAGGTAGGTCGAGGCCATGAGCTGGGTGCCCTGATAGGTGAGATCCTGGATGGAAATGACGGAGACAATGGAGGAATCCTTGATGAGTGAAACCAGTTGTCCGGCGAGCGGCGGCAAGACCCGACGCAGCGACTGCGGCAGGATGACATAGCGCAGGCTCTGCCGGCGCGACAGGCCCAGGGCATGGCAGGCCTCCCACTGACCTTTGTGGATGGATTCAATACCTGAGCGTACGATTTCAGCCACATAGGCAGTTTCAAATACAGCCAGGGTGACCAGTGCGGAAAGAAAGGGGGTGAGATTGGCGGGCGGAGCAAAGAGCAGGGTGCATACCTTGCTCAGCAGAGGCCTGCTGTCCATGTCGATGTGGGCGATTCCTGTCAGAGGAATGAGCTGATCGGCCAGAAAGAAGTAAAACAGAAAAATGATCACCAGGGGCGGCAGGTTGCGCATCAGCTCAATAAAGCTGCGGGCCAAAAGCCGCAGATAGAGGCTTTGGCTCACCCGGGCCAGGGCCACGGCAAAACCGGCAATGAGCGCAAGCACACTTGCCCAGAGGCTGAGCCGCAGGGTGGTGAATAACCCTTCTACAAGGTAATTGGTGGTCCAGCGCCTGGATTCTTCATCATAGCGGATAAGGAACTGGGGAATGGCTCCCCAGTTCCAGTGGTAGTTCAGCTCAACTGCGACGCGGTAGCCGAGAAAGGCCGCTGCTCCGGCCAGAAGCAGGAGCAGCAGGCCGTCAAGCCGGCTAAAGGCTAGGCGTTTTATGCGCACGAAGGCGACCGCTTGCGGTCTTGCAGGCTGTTACTGCACCTGGGACTGCCATTCCATCCCTTCAAACCAGTACTCGTAGCGTTCCTTAATCCAGCCGCCGGCCTGCACCTGCTCAATCCAGTTGTTGAGAAAGTTGAGGGTATCAACATCGCCCTTGCGCAGGCCCATGGCAATGGGTTCCAGTAAGAGTTGGTCAGGATAGGCAATCAAAACCTCGGGTGAGGCCAGGGCCTGTTGGGCCGGCAGGGGTTGTCCTGCCACCATGGCATGCACTCGGCCGTTGCGCACCTCCTGCACGGCTGCGGGCTCGGTGTCAAAGAGGCGCAGAGTTGCCTTGGGGAAGACTTTTTTCGCAGTGACCGCGGCAGTGGAGCCCATGCGGGCGGCAAGCGTCACTTCCGGTTTGTTGAAATCGGCCAGGGTCATGCCGGCTGCCATCTTCTTGTTGGCGAGCAGGCCCTGGCCAGTGTAGTAGTAGGGGTTGGTGAAGTTGATCTTCATGTTGCGCTCGGCAGTGACCGTCATGCCGCCGATAATGACATCAAACTTGCCGGTGAGCAGGGCCGGGATAATGCCGGACCACTCGGTCGGCACCAGCTCCAGCTTCAGGCCCGCATCTTCGGCCAGTTTTTTAGCCACATCCACTTCAAGGCCGATCAGTTCACCTTTCTTGTCCTTCATGGCCCAAGGGACAAAGACATCCAGACCTACACGGATCACGCCCTTTTTACTGATCTGTTCAATGGCGCTTTCTCCAGTGAGCTGTTTTTGCAGTTCACCGGCTTGGGCTTGGGCCTGAACGGCCAGGCTCAGGACAAACCCCGCGCACAGGGTCATGCAGGCAAGCAGTAGTTTTTTCATGTTCACACCTCCTCGTGTTGCTGTTGGGATTGGAACCCGGCATACCTGCTACAATACGGCCCGCCGGGTTGCACCTTGCCGCTTTACAAAATCTGACTGAGAAATTCCCTGGTGCGCGTCTCGCGCGGCTGGGAGAAAAAGAGATCCGACGGCGCTTCCTCCACTAGGCGTCCCTCTTCCATGAAGAGCACCCGGTCGCTGACCTCGCGGGCAAAACCCATCTCGTGGGTGACCACCAGCATGGTCATGCCTTCAGCCGCCAAGTTGCGCATCACATCCAAAACCTCGCCGATCATTTCCGGATCAAGGGCGCTGGTGGCCTCATCAAAGAGCATGATCTTCGGCTTGAGCGCCAGAGCCCGGGCAATGGCCACTCGCTGCTGCTGCCCACCGGAAAGTTCATCCGGCAGGCGGCCGGCCTTGTCCGGTATGCCGACCTTGGCCAAGAGAGTCTGGGTAGCGGCCGTGGCCTCGGCCAGGCTTTTTTTCTGCACCAGTTGCTGGGCCAGGTTGATGTTTTCCAGTACGCTCAGGTGCGGAAAGAGGTTGAAGGATTGGAAGACCATACCCACTTCCCGGCGAATGGCCAGACGATTGGCCTCGTTTTTGTCGAGCGGAATGCCGTTGATGACAATGCTGCCCGAGTCGATGGCCTCAAGCCCGTTCAAGCAGCGTAAGAGGGTCGATTTGCCTGAACCGGAGGGCCCGATAATGACCAGTACCTCGCCTTTGTCCACCTCAAGCGAAATATGATCCAGGGCCAGCACACCGCCCGCAAAAGTTTTGCTGATGTCGCGCACCTGCACCACGGCGGCTTCCCGTGGCGGCGTCTGCTTCACTTCTGCCGTCATCTCAGGCCGCCGCGCTGAAGCGCTGTCTGAGCAGGCCGGCCACAGCCGAGAGGCTGAGGGTGAGAACCAGGTAGATTGCCGCTACCACCGTCCATATTTCAAAGCTCAGATAGGTTTCGGCGATGATGGCCCGGCCCTGCATGGTCAGTTCGTACACGGCAATGGTGCTCACCAGGGCCGAATCCTTAACCAGGGAAATGGCCTGACTGGTCAGGGGCGGCATGATACGCGCAATGGCCTGGGGCAAAATCACGTAGCGGTATCCCTGCCGGCGGTTCAGGCCCAAGCTGTGGCAGGCCTCCCATTGGCCGCGATGGATGGACTGGATACCGGCCCGGAAAATCTCGGAGGCATAGGCCCCTTCAAAAAGGCTTAGAGCCAGCACCGCAGTGGTCATGCGGCCGATGCCGAGAATGGGGGCCAGGATGAAGTACATGCAGAAGATCTGCACCAGAAGCGGCGTGTTGCGGATCAACTCCAGGTAGATCCGGCTCAACCCGCGTCCCACCGGCGAGGAAGATAGGCGCAAAAGCGCTGCCGCGAGCCCAATCAGGCCTGCGCAAACCATGCTCATCGAGGTGATGACCAGGGTCAGACCGAGGCCTTGCAGAAGCGGGCCTGCGGCAAAGCGGCCGTTTTCAAAGGTATAGAGATAGCCGGGGATGCGCTGCCAGTGCCAGTTGTAACCCATCTGCTCCGCGCCCCGCAGTACCAGCCAAAGGAGGGCCGCCATGGTGAGCACAAAGAGGATGCAATCGCGCAGAGCGGCAGGTTTGAGGAGGCTGTGCTGAGGCTTGACTGGGGTCATGGAAGGCAGGAGCGCTCGTGGGGTTGTGCGCAGCGCGCAGGCAGCGGCAGTGTGTCCTGGGATATTTCAGGGGTATCTCTGGAGCTATTGGGTCGGCTGTACAGGCGCGCCGTAAAAGTGCCTGTTGCGCATGCTTTGCAGATGGCCGCAATAAACCAGAGCTGTTGCCCTATTTCAAGAAATTGTTCCGGTCCGGTGTCTGGGCCGGCAGTCAAATGGTGCTTTTGCGATGCAATATTCCTGCTTGCTTCCTGCTCATCGCCGCAAAAAATATCTTCCTATTGCCGCCCGGAAAACGAAGAGTTAGATTGGGCACCATGTCGATCCATGCCAATCCATACCAGCCCGGCCGGGAACCGCTGCTGGCTGTGCGCGATTTCTCCCTGGCCTTTGCCGGTGAAAACGAAGCTGCCGCCAAGGCGCTCGACCAGGTGCGGCTCGAGGTTTTGCCCGGCCGGACCCATGCCCTGGTGGGCGAGTCCGGCTCGGGCAAATCAGTGACTGCGCTCTCCATCCTGCGGCTGATAGAGGAAATCGCCACGGTACGCAGCAGCGGCTCCATCGTTTTTGCCGGTCAGGAGCTGACCAGTTTAAGTCAGGCCCAGATGCGGGCCATTCGCGGCAACCGCATTGCTATGATCTTCCAGGAGCCCATGACCTCGCTCAACCCGGTCTATCCGGTGGGCAAGCAGTTGATGGAGCCCCTGCGCCTGCACCGCAAAATGAATAAGAACCAGGCCCGCGAACGCGCCATTTCGCTTCTGGAGCGCACCGGCATCGACGATGCGGCTCGCCGCCTGGATAGCTTTCCCCACCAGCTCTCCGGCGGCCAACGCCAGCGTGTCCTCATTGCCATGGCCCTGGCCTGCGAACCGGAGCTGCTCATTGCCGATGAGCCCACCACCGCGCTCGATGTCACTATTCAGGATCAGATCTTAGACTTGATCCGCGACCTGCAGCAGGAATTCGGCATGGCGGTTTTGCTCATCACCCATAACCTGCCCATGGTGGAGAAGATCGCGCACCGGGTGTCGATCATGCACCAGGGCCGGGTAGTGGAAGAGGGCACAGTGACGGATATTTTCAGCAATCCCCAGGAAGAATACACCCGCCACCTTTTGGCGGCAGTGCCACGGGGGGTGCAGCAGTCGCGGCCGGGTGGGCCGCCCTTGGTGGAGTTGCAAGATCTGAGCTGCCGTTTCACCGTCGGCCGTACCTGGCAGGGTCTGAAGCGCAAGCCGGTGCTGTTCACTGCGGTCAACAAGGTGAATCTGCGTCTGAACAGGGGCACTACCCTGGGTCTGGTGGGTGAGTCCGGCTCGGGCAAATCGACCCTGGCCATGGGCATCTTGGGGCTGGTTCCCTGCGAGGGTACGGTGCTCTACCATGGCGCAGACCGGGAGTACGATCTCGCTCGCCTGAGCACCGGCGAGTTCAGGCCGCTCAGGCGCGATTTGCAGGTGATCTTGCAGGATCCCTTTTCCTCGCTCTCGCCGCGTTTGAGCGTGGCCCAGATCATCGGCGAGGGCTTGCAGGTGCACGGCCTCGCCGCCGGCCGGGAAGAACGTCTGGCCCTGGTGCATGCGGCCCTGCGCGACGTCGAGCTTGATCCGGCCATTGCCCATCGTTACCCGCACGAGTTTTCGGGCGGCCAGCGCCAGCGCATCGCCATTGCCAGGGCCATTATCCTGCGGCCCAAGCTGTTGATTTTAGATGAGCCCACCAGCGCGCTCGACACCACCATCCAGAAGCAGGTGCTGGAACTGCTCAAGGATCTGCAGGAGCGTTACCAGCTCACCTATATCTTCATCACCCACGACCTGCGGGTGGTGCGCTCGCTTGCCGATACGGTGGCCGTCATGCAGAAGGGCCGCATCGTGGAGCAGGGCGCTGCGGATCAGGTCTTTAGCCGGCCGCAAGAAGCCTATACCCGGCGGCTTTTCAGCGCCGCCTTCCATTCTTCCTGAACCCTACGGAGTACACCATGGTTTACCGCGCAGTCTTTCATGTGGACGCCAATGACGGCCAGATTTTCGGCCTCAGCCTCAACAATGCCGCCAACCTGCTCAAGGCCATTCCTGACGATCACTCTGATGTGGTCATGCTCTTTAACGGCCCGGCCGTGCAGATGCTGCGGCAGGAGGGCAACAACCATGCCGATGCTATCCGCAGCCTGCAGGAGCAGCGGGTGGTCTTCAAGGCCTGCCGCAATGCCTTAAGTAAGTTCGGGGTAAATGCCGCAGAACTTGTACCCGGCTGTGTGATCATACCGGCCGGCGTGGTTGAGCTCATTGTCTTGCAGCAGGACGGCTACGCCTATATCAAGCCATGATGCAGCTCTAATGCGTTTCTGATGCAGCAAGAGCAGGACGAAACACAGCAGGCCGGCGGCGAGCAGGTCGCGCAGGGCACAGAGACGAAGAACCGGGAAAAACCGCTTTCCTCTGCCTTTCTCGCCACCGTGAGTCATGGGCCCGGCGTCTACCAGATGCTGGGCCGTCGCGAGGTGCTCTACGTGGGCAAGGCGCGGGATTTGCGCAAACGCCTGGCCCAGTACGCGCACTACAGCGGCTCGGCCCACTCCAAAACTGCGGTCATGCTCTCGCATGTGCGCAAAGTGGAGACTATCCTCACCACCACGGAAAAGGAGGCGCTCATCCTCGAGGCCTCGCTGATCAAGCGTCACCGTCCCCGCTACAACGTCATCCTACGGGATGACAAAAATTACCCCCTCATCAAAGTCAGCACCCAGGATGACTGGCCCAGGGTAAGCGTCACCCGTAAACGCCTGCGCGACGGCAACCGCTACTTCGGCCCCTATGCCGCGCCCGGTGCTATGCGTGCCACCCTGCAACTGCTCTATGCCCAGTTCCCGCTGCGCCACTGCCGCACCATGCGCCGACGTGAGCGACCCTGCCTGAACTACCAGATGGGCCGCTGCCTTGCGCCCTGTGCCGGCAAGGTGAGCCGGGAGGAATACGGCCGCATGGTGGAGGCGGTGTTGGCTATTTTGGAGGGTAAGACCGACCGAGTGCGCCAGGCCCTGGAAGAACGCATGCAGACGGCCTCGGCAGCGCTCGCCTTTGAGCAGGCGGCCCAGTACCGCGATCAGCTCCAGGCCCTGGACAGCACCACCGAGCGCCAGATGGTGGCTGCCGGGCACAGCCTGGATCAGGATGTCTTTGGCCTGCACCGACAGGACGCCTCGGTGGGCATTGCCATTCTCTTTGTGCGCGGCGGCATGATCACCGGCGCGCAGCAATTTTTTCTGGCAGATCCCATCGGTGAAGATGGTGCGCTGCTCTCCCAGATGCTCTTACAGTACTATTCAGTGCAGCGGCAGCCGCCGCGCGAGCTGCTTTTGCCCTGTAGCCTTGAAGATGAAGACCTCATTGCCGAGCGCCTGGCCGAACTGCGCGAAGGTCCGGTGGCCCTGTTGCGGCCGCAGCGGGGCAAGCGCATGCAGCTCATGCAGATGGCGGCCGCCAATGCCGAGCAGCTCTTTTCCGAAGAGGCCAAAAAAGAGGCGGCCTGGCAGAACCTGTCCCAGAGCCTGCGCCACAAGTTGAAGCTGGCCCGCGAGCCCGAGGTGATCGAGTGCCTGGATATCTCCAACCTGCAGGGCAAGCAGGCGGTGGGTTCTCTCGTCTCTTTTGTACATGGCGAAAAGGAGCCGCGCCGCTTCCGCCACTACCGTATCCGCGGCAAGGACACGCCCGACGACTACGCCATGATGCGCGAGGTGCTGGAACGGAGGCTGGGAAAGGGCCTGACCGAACAGAATCTGCCGGATATGCTTCTTTTAGATGGCGGCAAGGGGCAGCTCCAGGTGGCGGTTGAGGTGCTGGCCCGTTTCGACTTGTTGCAGGAGATAGACCTAGTGGCCATTGCCGAGGAGAAAGAGGATGAAGGCGAAAAGCTGTTCAGGCCCGGCCGCAAGGACGCCATCCTTCTGCCCGGCCATGCCCCGGTTTTGCTCTATTTAATGCGCATCCGCGATGAGGCCCACCGTTTCGGCATCAGCTTCCATCGCCGTTTGCGCGGCAAGGCTCAGTTCAACTCCGTGCTCGACCAGGTGCCGGGCATTGGCCCGCAACGGAAAAAACAGTTACTGAAGAGCTTCGGCAGTGTGCGCCGCATCCGGGAGGCAGAACTTGAGGATTTGGCGGCAGTGCCGGGCATAGGCCGGGAATTGGCGCAGGCCATCAAGGAACAACTGCAGCCGGAGGTGTAGTATGGATGCCGAAGAGCGCCTGCGCGCCAAGCTGCGGCCCGGCTGCATCTGCCGGGGTATCAAATTGATCCGCATTATCGAGGCCATCGAGGCGGGTGCAGGAAGTTTTGAGGAAATTGCCCTGCAGACCGGCATTGGCCAGGGCCCCTGCAAAGGAAAGCGCTGCGGCCGCAAGGTGCAGGAACTGCTGGCAAGGCGGCAGGCGAGAAGTGTTGTAGAAGATGAGACATCAGACCTTCGTTAACCTGAAACAATCAGTAATCATAGAGGGTTATTGAGGATAAGGCCCGGCCATCGGGTGCAGTCGTTTTCACCTGCAGGGCAGCTGGGATATGTTGCCTAAGGAGCTTCGTATGTTGAAAAAAAGTATGTTGGCCGCGCTGGTGCTTTGTGCAATCAGCGCCCTGGTCGCCTTCAGTTTGAGCGGCATGGGTACGCAATCTGCCTCAGCCAAGGCTGGGGCAAGTGCAGCAAATGCGGCAACGGCAACATCGGCCGTAAATGCCGCACACGCCGTAAAACCCGGCCCCTTCACTCTGGTGGATGCGGCGGAGCGCGATCTGGATGGTTCGCCTGCCCTAGCGCTCACCTTCAGCGAACCGCTGGACAGCACCGCCTCCTATGACCGCTACCTCAAGGTGTTGCGCCTGCCGCAAGATGCCGAGGTCAAAAGTGCGGTCACGGAAGAGGAGGGCGAAGCAGTCGAAAGCCGGCCAGCAAAACCCGCGACCGCCGAAAAAATCAGCACCAGTGATTTTCCCGGCGCAGAACCGGTGCAGGGGGCTTGGGTGGTGGGCGACAATCCACGCCTGCTCTACTTCCCACATATCAGCCCGGAAAGCCGCTATGTGGTGGTGATTGCCTCGCAACTGACGGACAAACTCGGCCGCACCCTCGCCAATGGTGCAACCTACCTCATCCGCACCGCCGCAGTGACTCCGGCCTACTACTTTGCCAGCCGGGGCATGGTTCTGCCCGCCGGCCAGAATGGCGGTCTGCCCGTGGTAACCGTCAACGTGCCCGAGGTGGATGTGCAGTTTCTCAAGGTGCGGGAAGAAAAATTGCCCACCTTTCTCGACCGCGTCATCAGCTCGCCGCCGGGCAAGGTGGTTTCCGATATCCGCGAGGATGACGGCGAGAGCCGCTATAACGATGACCGCACCGATTTGCGCGGCGCGATCGACTACTGGACGCTTGACCGCATGCACGAACTGAGCGAGAGCGTGTACAGCGGCCGCTTTACTACCGAACAAAAAGCCAACCGCCGCAGCGTTACCTTCCTGCCGGTGGAGGATGTTAAAGAGCTGAGCCGGCCTGGTGTATACGTGGCGGTGATGAGCGAACCGGGCCGTTTCCGCTACGAATACCAGGTCAGCTATTTTTATGTCAGCGATCTGGGCCTGCATGCGCGTCTGTTTCCGAAAAGCGCGGATGTATACTTAAGCTCGCTTTTAAACGGCCGTGGCGTGGCCCAGGTGGAGGTGCGCTGGCTGGATGCTGCGGGCAAGCAACTGGCGCGCGGCCAGAGCGACAAGGAGGGCAGGGCGCATTTTGCGGTGCGGCCCCAGGGTGCAAAGGTTATCCGAGCCCAGCTCGGCAACCAGGTGGCCATGATTGCCCTTAAGGAACCGGCCCTTGATCTGTCCGAATTCAGTATCAGCGGCGAGCCGGGCAAGCCGGTGCGGCTCTTTGCCTGGTCCGGCCGCGATCTCTACCGGCCGGGCGAGCGTTTCGACGTCTCTGTTCTGGCCCGCGATGCCGATGGCCAGACCCTCGGCCCGCTGCCGGTGCAGGCCATTCTTAAACGGCCGGACGGCAAGAAGCAGTTCACCGCATCATGGCAGTCCGGTCAGTCCGATCAACCGGGTCGCTTTCCCGGTTACTATCAGCAAACTATTGAACTGCCGCTGGATGCGCCCACCGGCTTCTGGTCGCTGGAACTGCGCGCCGACCCGGCAGATCGGGTGCCTGCCACGGTGTTCCGTTTCGGCGTGGAGGAGTTCTTGCCCGAGCGTATGAAGCTTGAGCTGGATGCGGTCAAAGAAAACCTTGATCCCGAGCAAAAACTGGCTGTGCATGCCGGCGGCACCTACCTGTACGGTGCGCCTGCGGCTGGTAACCGCCTCATCGGTGTGGTCCAGTTCAAGCGCAACAGCAACCCGCTTGAGGAGGTATTGCCGGGCTTTATCTTTGGCGATGTCAACGAGGATACCCTCAATGTCCGCCAGGAATTGCCTGAGTTGCAACTGGATACCGAGGGCAAGGGTGTCGTGGAGGTGGATCTCTCCCCTGCGGCCAGGCGCAATTCGCCGGTGAACGTGCATGCCACCATCAGCCTCCTGGAAAGTGGGGGCCGCCCCGTGGTGCGCAGCCTAGATCGGGTTGTGTGGCCGGCCCAGGTGCTGGTGGGTGTGCGGCCGCTTTTTGTGGGCGACTATGCCCGCGAAAATGCGCCGGTGCAGTTCGAAGTGGTGCGGGCCGGGCTGGATGGTCAACTCTTGGCCGCTTCCAGCCTGCCGGTACGGCTCTTCCGGGAAAACCGCAACTACTACTGGCGCTTTGATGATGAGCGCGGCTGGAATTCCGGCTTCACCGAAACCGATGAGCTGGTGGCAACCACGTCTGTCAGCATTGCCGTCGGACAGCGCGGCGGCCTGACCCTGCCGGTGGAGTATGGCCGCTATCGTCTGGAAATTACTGATCCGGAAAACAGCCGGACCCTGAAGTACCGCTTCTATGCGGGCTGGAGCGCCAAGGGCGACGAAGAGCGGGGCATTCGGCCCGATCGGGTGGCCCTGAAGCTGGACAAACCGGCTTACCAAGAGGGGCGCGACCAGGCCCTTCTCACCATCACCCCGCCCCATGGCGGCCAGGCCCTGATTACGGTTGAAGGGGATCGCACCCTGTGGACCAAGCGCATGCTCATGCCTGCGGCCGGTACCTCGATAAGCATTCCGGTAGATGCGAGCTGGCAGCGTCATGACCTGTACGTAACCGTGCTGGTGCTGCGGCCCGGCAGCGAGGGCGACCGGGTTACGCCCGCGCGGGCGCTCGGCATCGTGCCCCTGCCGCTTGAACGCGAGAGCCGCGCCCTGCAGCTTACACTCGATGCGCCTGCCACGATGCGGCCCGAACAGGATATGCAGGTGCGGGTCAAGGTGCCCGCGGCCAAAGGACAAGAGGCCATGCTCACCCTTTCGGCCGTGGATGCGGGTATCTTGAATATCACCAATTTTGCCACGCCAAACCCATTTGCCTTCTTTTTCGGGCAGTTGCGCTACGGTGCGGACTTGCACGACATCTACGGCCGCCTGATTGAAAAAATGGCGGGCAAGAAGGGCAAGCTGCGCTACGGCGGTGATGCGGCCCCCAAAACCACCAAGGGCCTGCCCAAAAAGGTGCGTCTGGTGGATATCTTTTCCGGGCCGGTACAATTGGATGCCAACGGAGAGGCCACCGTCAACCTGCCGGTGCCGGATTTTAACGGCACTTTGCGATTGATGGCCGTGGCCGCCACTGCAGACAGCTATGGCTCAGCCGAAAGCGAAGTGGTGGTCGCGGCTCCTCTGGTGGCCGAACTCTCCACCCCGCGCTTTATCAGCGTGGGCGATGAGGCGGCCCTGGCCCTTGATCTGCACAACCTCTCCGGCGGCCGCGCCGTGCTCACGGTACGCTTGCCCTCCACCTCGGGGGTGCTCGTTCACAATCCGGAGCGGCGTCTGACCTTGGCGGATCAACAAAAATCCATCCTCAAATTCAACATCCAGGCGGATAAACAGTTCCTTGGTCTGGCCGATTTGCGGGTGCAGGTGGAGGGCACAAGCGGTGCCGGCCCGATCAAACTGGAGCGCAGCTTTGGCCTGCAGGTGCAGCCGCTCACACCCGAACAGCAGCAACGCAGATTTTATGAAGTACGTTCCGGCGCGGCCTTCACCATCCGCGAGGCCGCCCTGGGCGGCTTGATACCGGCTTCGGTGCAGGCGCATCTGAGCCTGTCGGATACGCCGCCCCTAGATGTGCGCAGCGCGGTGCAGGGCCTGCTCACCTATCCTTACGGCTGTGCGGAGCAAACCGTCAGCAGCGCCTATCCGCATCTCTTTATAGATGAAGACAAGGCCCGCTCGTTGGGGCTCAAACCCTTTACCCTGGCCCAGCGCAATGAAATGGTGGCCAAGGCCATTAGCCGCCTGAGTGCGCAGCAGGCTGCCAACGGCGGCTTCAGCCTGTGGGGCACTGCGCAGAACAGCGAGTACTGGTTGAGCGCCTATGTGGCCAACTTCATGCAGGATGCGCGTGATCAGGGCTTTGAAATGCCTGCCGCCATGCAGAAAAAAGCCATGGATTTCCTGCTTAAGGAACTGCAGGAAGGCATCAGCGGCATAAGTGGTGAAGCGGTACAGATCGACCCGAACGACCACTGGCGCGATTGGCTTTATGCCGGTTCAGGCCGTTTCAATGTTCTGGCCTATGGCGGCTATGTGCTGGCCCGCGAAGCCAGAGCCCCGCTTTCGACCCTGCGCCAGCTCTATGAACTGCGTGGTTCGGCCGCCTCGGGCCTGTCTTTGGTGCAACTCGGCCTGTCTCTGCACCTGATGGGCGATGCCGACAAGGGCACGGCAGCCATCCGCGAAGGTTTACAGAAGCCGCGTCTGCAGGGCTACTGGTGGGGGGATTACGGCAGTGACCTGCGCGACAACGCCCTTGGCTATGCGCTTCTCAAACGCCACGGTATTGAGCTTGCGGGGATGGAGTCCCTGCTTGTGGTGGCGGCCGGTGAGCTGAAAGAGAATGCCTGGCTCAGCACCCAGGAGAAAATGGCTGTCTTCCTGGCAGGCGGCAATGTCTTTAGCGGTAAAACTGCTGAAAAAGCACCATGGCAAGCCATGGTGCAAAAGTCCGGCGACAGCCGGGAGCTGGAGGCACGGGAGAGCATGATCCTGCCGCTTACCGCAGAAGAACTGGCAGCAGGCCTGCGTCTGCACAATAAGGCAGATCGGCCTCTCTATGCCGAACTGATCTTCAGCGGCCGTCCGACGGTGATGCCGAGCGGTCAAGGCAGTTCCATCGCTCTTTCGCGCAGCCTGTACAGTGCCGATGGCAAGCCCGTCAGCAGCGGTCAACTCCAGAGCGGCAGCTCACTGATCGTTCATGTGCGGGTAGACAGCTCAACACCCATTGCCAATGCCCTGGTGGTGGATCATATCCCGGCCGGGCTGGAAATAGAAAACCTCAACCTGGTGCAGGGCGAGGGTATAGAGCAACTGATGATTGGTGACATGAACGTGGCGGAGATCATGGACGACCGCAAGATCCTTCACCAGGAATTCAGGGAAGACCGTTATGTGGCGGCCCTGAACCTGCGCAAATCCCAAAACCTGTTCTACCGGGTGCGGGTGGTGACACCGGGCCGCTACGCCTGGCCCTCCCTCTATGCCGAAGATATGTACCGCCCGGCCATCAACGGCATCTTCACCGACGGCGGCAGCATCACCGTTAGTGAGGGTGGTATGCGGTAAGAATTGTTTTGAAAAGCGGCAAGCACAAAGGGCAGGATGCGTTGATTAACCTATCCCGCCCTTTTTGTTGCAATGGGTGAATTCAACTTGCAAGTGCACTACTTAGAGCACGCTTAAAAACTGATCTTGCCCGTTGTGAGTGGACACAAAGTTAAGCACTTTTGAGAGCCTCAAATACCATGGGGCTGATATAGCCATTGGCAC
>JAUNUN010000053.1 GCA_030538155.1 bacterium | reverse complement strand
TGCCTGCCTGGCTCATGGGCCAGTGAAAAATGCTGAATTTCATTAAGAGCCACTTTGGGATATAAGCTGTTACAGGAGTGGCGAAACCAGCAGGCAGAGGTTTTCCTTGAACTGCGGCCACCAGCCCCGTTTTCTGAAGGCTTCCAGGTCGAGTTCGGGCGCATGCTCCATGTAGCGCTTCTGCTCGTCGGCGAGCAGTCGGGCAAAGCCCGCGCAGTAGACAATGAGCGTGGCTTCGAAGTTGAGCCAGAAGCTGCGCATATCCAGATTGACCGAGCCTATCAGGGCCACCTGCTGATCCACACAGATGGTTTTAGCATGGAGCAGGCCGCCTGAAAACAGGCAAATGCGCACGCCGGCGCTTGCCAACTCATCAAAACGCGCCCGACTGGCATGATGGGCGAGCCGGGAATCGCAGCGGACAGGCACAATCACCCGCACATCCACGCCCCGCAGGGCCGCAGCCTCCAGGGCCTCAACCACTCCGTCATCGGGAATGAAGTAGGGTGTGGTCATGATGAGTTGGCTGCGAGCACTGTAGATGGTGGTAAGCAGAAGGCTGTGGATGGCATCCGGCGTTAAGCCCGGGCCGGAGGGCGCAAGCTGCACCGGCGCATGTCGCACCATGGGTTCGTCGGTGACCTGGCAGGAGGCAGAGGTGTCTGGAGTGGGTATCTCTTCCAGGCTGATCAGTTCGCCTGTTTCCTGAAACCAGTCATGGGCGAACACCGCCTTCAACTCGCCTACCACCGGGCCGCCCAGCCGCGCCATCAAATCTATCCATTCGCCCACTCCCGCCGCTGCCTTGAAATAGGCCGGGTCGGCCATGTTCTGGCTGCCGCTGTAGGCTATCATGTTGTCAATCACTACCAGTTTGCGGTGGTTGCGGATATCGAGCCTGGTAAAAAACATCCAGATCAGGGCTGCAGGCAGTGATTTTTCCACCCGCACCCCGGCCTGGCGCATGATGCGAGCCGCACGGCTGCGCAGAAAAGGGCGGCTGCCGATATCATCTAAGAGCACCCGGCAATCCACCCCCCGGTTGGCGGCACGAATAAGGGCCTCAGCCACGGCATCGGCCTCGCCGCCCTGGCTCCAGATGTAGAACTGCAGGTAACAGAAAGACTCGGCTTCATCGATATCGCGGATCAGGGCTGCAAAAAAGGAGGCAGGTTCGGTGTAGAGCTGCAGGCTGTTGCCGCGCAGGGCGGGCATGCCGAAACTTTTTTGGGCCAGACGGTGCAGGGAACTGTAGAGAATGTTGCCCCCGTGCCATTCATCTTCAATAAAGGGCAGCAGATTGTCCGGCGGCCGCAGATATAAATCCCTGGATTGGCGCATACGCTTCAAACGCCATTCCGGCAGGCGGTTCTCGCCGAAGAGCAGATAGAGGGCGTAGCCGATAAAGGGCAGAAAAACAATGATCAGCAACCAGGCCATGGTAGTGCTGTAGCTGCGCTTCTGCATCACCACCCGCAAGGACAGACCGATACGGATACAGAGGTCGGCCAGGAGGATCAGGGCCGGGATAAGAGTGGCGAAGAAGAATGAGTCTGATGCGTTCATGCCGGAGAAAAGCTCTGCCCTAAAAGCCTTGGCCAGCGTCGGTAGTCGGGATCCGGGCTGATGGTCACCTCAGCCGGGAAAATGTTCGGCTGGCCTGGAGGAACAATGCCGAGAAAGGCAAGGCCGTTTTCGCGGGCAGCCTTGAAATCGGCCAGGGCATCGCCAATGAAGAGACAGCAGGGTGGAGAAAAATTAGAGTGGCTGAGTACTTCCCGCACAGTCGCACTTTTGTGGCGGGGCGCGCCAAAGACACCCTGAAAATACGGGCTAAGCTTTTTGCGGCGCACAATGGTCTGCATTTCTTCTTCCGGTGTGCCCGAAACCACAAAGGCGGGTATCCGCGCCTGCTGTAAGGCCTGCAGGGTCTCTTGCACATGGGGCAAAAGCGGAGCAGCCACAACCGCATCAAAGACCAGATCGGCAAAGCGTTGCACCAGGTTTGCCAGTTCAGCCTCGTCTGTCTTTTGTCCGGCAAGTACCTCCATACAGTGTCGCAGCTTGCTGTGTCGGGGCATGCCGCCATTGGCCTCGTGATACCGTACTGCCGCGGCCTGCACCTCCTTGCCCCAGGGCGCAAACAGGGTGGCGAATGCCTCTTTCTTCACGGCCAGGGAATCGGCAATCACGCCGTCAAAGTCAAAAAAAACCGCCTGTAAGGTAGGAGTCATGATGGTGGGGAAGGCAAAATGAACGCTGCTTTTGGATTGACAGGTTCTGCTATACAAGAGGGGCAGGGCCAAGGCCATGCCCCGTGTCCCGTGTAAGGCTCGTTACGCCTGGTTTTTGTTGAGTTTGAGCATAAAGAGTTCGCCTTGCGGCTCCACGAGTACGCTAAAACCCTTGGACCCGGCCAGGCGTTTGACGTTTTCCATGGCTGTGGTGTTGTCCACCAGCACCTCTATGTTTACGGCTCCGGCATTGATGGCTTTCAAGGTCTGAATAACCGGTTCAGGGCAGGAAAGCCCGCAGGCGTCTATATTCATGATTTGACCCCCTCTAGTTTTTCACGCATGGTCCAGCCGATCAGCAGGCAGACCACGATGCCGATACCAACCGCCCACATGCCCCAAATGCCGGGGCCGCCAACCGTGAGCACGCCGTCTGCCAGGGTGTCCGGCCCGGCGGCCAGGGCGAAGTTATGGGCAAAGGCCGCGCCTGCAATCATTCCTAGCACAAAAACGGCTGCATCGCCATCGCCTTCGCCGGAGAGGATAAGCTGTCTGCCCGGGCAACCGCCGGCAAGCACAAAGGCAAGACCGGCCAGAACCATGCCGAGAACGTTCCAGATATGGTTGCTGTGGGCAACCGGCTGTGCGCTGAAGCCCACATGCACCTGACCGAGCACCAGATTGGTGACAAAGGCGGCCACAGTGAGTGCGATAATGCCGCTCATCAGGTGGAGATCACCCACCAGGAGCACATCCCGGATTGAACCCATGGTGCAGAAGCGGGTTCGCTGGGCAATCAGGCCCACAATCAAGCCGACCGCCAAAGACAGGGCAATGGGTGCGTGCATGGAGCCGGGCCCCTTGGCGCTGAAGAAAATAGGGCCGCCCGCGCTGAACTGCGGCGCAAAAAAGAGCAGGAGCAGCAGGCTCAGGGCAAGGGCGGGCATGATGAGCCCGGCGCCGGCATAGGTGCTGCGGCTGCGGCCCAGGGTGTAGCCGTGTTTCAGGAATTGATCGCCAATGGCAATGCCGACGGTCAGGCCGACAAGGCCCAAAATGGCATTGAGATCGCCGCCGGCCAGGCGCAGCAAGGTGCGCCAGGGGCAACCGAGAAAGACCAAGGCGCCGATCATGGCGCAAAAACCAAGTACAAAGCGCACTAAAGGCGCAGAGCCGGTGCGTGCACGGAAATCCTTGAAATACAGGGCCGCAGCCAGTGAACCTAAAATAAAGCCCGGAATTTCCGGCCGAATATACTGCACCACCGCTGCCCGGTGCAGGCCGAGCGCACCGGCAATGTCGCGCTCAAAGCAGGCCACGCAGATGCCCATATTGGCCGGGTTGCCGAATTTTTGCAGCAAGGGCGCAAGGATGCCGATCACCGCACCAATCAGAATGATACCCCGGCGGGATGCCAGGAAACGTGAAACAGGTTGAAGAGCCATGAAGAGCCTCCATGAAGTTGAATTGCCGTGCCGGTTTCTGCAGAACGGCACTTCATGGGACTCAACCAGGTGAGAAGGCGGGCGTTCTGCAATAAACCGGAGTGATGTTGTTTGCGCCGTACCGGCGCGCCGGTTGGTACCGTCATGCTCACCGTGGTTTCATGCGCGCCTCCTTGGTTGTGTGAGGGGGGTTGTGTGATGGTAGAGGGTTTACATGCTGATTTGGGCACCGCATTCCATTGTCATTTGCGGCGCAGTCAGCTTAACGAAAAGGCGGGCGGCTTGCTATGTTTTGCTTGCATTGGCACGGTAAAATCACGATAACTAAGCAGTATTACCAGACATTTCTTTAAGAGGAGCGAATTCGCACAAGCCATGATCAGCCAGGAACAGTACCCGCAGGAGCTTATCCGTTTTCTTGAGGCATCGCCCACTGCCTTTCATGCCGTGGTTAGCGCAGGCACAATGCTCGCCGCAGCCGGTTTTCAGCGCCTGCATGAAGAGGACGACTGGGGCGAACTAGGCCCTGGAGCCTATTATGTGAGCCGCAACGATTCCACGATCATAGCCTTTCGCCTGGCCAAGGGAGCGGCCGTATGCCAGGCCCTGCGCATGGCCGGGGCCCATACCGACAGCCCGGCACTCAGGGTGAAACCCCATGCCGTGCACAGCAAGAGTGGCTATGTGCAGCTTGGGGTGGAGATTTACGGCGGCGCACTCCTGGCCCCCTGGTTTGACCGGGACTGCTCCCTGGCCGGCCGGGTGGTGTGGCGGAGCACTACTGGCCAGGTGCGGACCGGTCTGCTCGATTTCCGCCGTGCTTTGGTGACGATTCCCAGCCTGGCCATTCACCTTGATCCGGAGGTGAACAAGCAGCGCAGCATCAACCGCCAGACCGACATGGTGCCCATTCTGGCCCTGGGCGATGTGCCTGATTTTAGTTCCTTGCTGCTGCAGGAACTGCAGCGGCAACACGGCATAAACATGGAACAGGCGGAGCTGCTTGATTTTGATCTCTTCCTCTACGACACCCAGGCTCCGGCCCTGGTGGGCCTGAAGGAGGAGTTCATCTGCTCGGCCCGCCTGGATAACCTCCTCTCCTGCCATGCCCTGGTGCAGGCCCTGTGCGGGGCAGAGGCAGGCAAGGACTCGCTTATCGTGCTCAACGACCACGAAGAGGTGGGAAGTACCTCCATGGTCGGGGCCCAGGGCAGCTTTCTCAAGGATGTGCTTGCCCGGCTCTTTCAGCCCGGTCAGGTGCAGCGCATTGTGGCCCGTTCGCTCTTTGTGTCGGTGGACAATGCCCATGCCCTGCACCCCAATTTCAGCAGCAAATACGAGCCGGAACATGCCCCGGCCATGCATGGGGGGCCGGTTATCAAAATAAATGCCAACCAGCGCTATGCCACCAGCGGCGTGACCGCAGCCCTGCTAACGCTCCTGTGCCGCGAGGCCCGGATTCCCTGCCAGAAATTCGTGATGCGAAACGACATGGCCTGCGGTTCCACCATTGGCCCGCTGACTGCCGCAGCCCTGGGTCTGGCCACGGTTGATGTGGGGGTACCGCAACTGGCCATGCACTCTGTGCGGGAAACCGCAGCCTGGCTGGACGGCTACTCTTTGCTGCGCCTGCTGCAGACTTTTTTTGGCGCGGCAGATGCACAACTAAGTGCCTCTGCAGTCGACTAAAAACACAAAAACAGTGAACAACAGTTCTCAGACCTGCCGCCCTGCTGCTGCTGTTGGTTACAAACTGACTGAAGCACTAAATGATACGATACTGATAAATAATATACTCATAAGGAATCAATCACATGACCCTTCCTTTGAACGAACAGCTCGGCACTGCCCAGGTAGTGTGGAATCTTCATTTTCTCTACCAGGGAGAGCATGATGCGCATATGAAAGCGGATATGGTCTGGTGCCGCAATGAAGCGAAGCGTCTGGCCGAGCAATACAGCGGCAAGGTGGCAGGGCTTGAAGCTGCGGAATTAGCCGGCCTGCTGCGTGAGCTGGAGGCCCTGGATGAAAAACTGGGTCGTCTGGAATCATTTTCCTTTCTGCACTTTATCACCCAGACGGATAATGCGGCGGCCTCTGCCCTCCTGCAACAGATGGAAGAACTGGCCGCAGAAGTGGGCCGTCACACGGTTTTTTTTCAGGTGGAATGGAACCTGGTTGAGGAGACGCGGGCAAACTCCTTGATGGCAGCGCCGGAATTGGCAGGCTATCGCCATTACGTGCAGACCCTGCGCAGCCATGCCCCGCATCAACTCGCTTTGCTGGAGGAGGAACTGCTGCAGGAACTGGCCCCGACAGGCCGCAGCGCCTGGGATCTGCTCTTTGACAAGGTCATGAGCCAGATGCGCTTTGGTGCCCAGGGCCGCAGTGAAGAAGAGGTGCTCAGCGACCTGTACCGGCCCGAACGCGAACTGCGCCGGCAGGCAGCCCAAGAACTGACCGAGGGCCTGCGCAGCCATCTCCATATCCTCACCCACATCTTCAATACCTTGGCCCAGGAAAAGATGATCATGGACCGGCTGCGCCGCTACCCGGCCTGGATCAGCGCCATAAATCTGCACAACGAACTGCGGTCTGAGACCGTGGACACCCTGGTGGAGACCGTGACGGCCAACTACGGCATTGTCCACCGCTACTACCACCTCAAACGTTCGCTTTTAGGCCTGAACGAGCTTTACGACTACGACCGTTATGCGCCCCTGCCGCAGCCCGAGGGTGAAGATGAACGGTATATCTCCTGGCAGCAATGCCGGGAAATGGTGGTGCAGGCCTTTGCCGGTTTTTCTCCGCACATGGCTGAAATAGCGAGCCGGTTTTTTGCGGAGGAGCGTATCCATGCCCCTGTTTTTTCGGGCAAGAGGGGCGGTGCCTTTGCCCACCCCACCGTGCCGAGCGCTCGGCCCTATGTGCTGGTGAATTACAGCGGCCGCAGACAGGATGTCTTTACCGTGGCGCACGAACTGGGCCATGGGGTGCATCAGGCCCTGGCCGCGGCCCAAGGTCTCTACAACAGCGATACCCCGCTGGTGCTGGCCGAGACGGCCTCGGTCTTTGCCGAGATGCTGGTCTTTAAGGCCATGCTGCAGCAGGAGCAATCAGCCGAGGCCAAGCGGGCGCTTATCTGCCGGAAGTTGGAATCCATTTTTGCCACCATTTTTCGTCAGGTGGCCATGAACCGCTTTGAAAAGGCCATGCACGAAGGCCGCCGCAACCAGGGCGAGCTTTCTGCAGAACAGCTCTCTCAATTCTGGCTGGAAACCCAGGGGGCCATGTTCGCAGATTCAGTAACATTAAGCGAAAACTACCGCCTGTGGTGGGCCTATATCCCGCATTTTCTCGCCACGCCCGGCTATGTCTATGCCTATGCCTTTGGCGAGCTACTGGTGCTGGCCCTCTATGCTCGCTATGAAAAAGAAGGGCAGAGTTTTGCCGACGCCTACCTGAATCTGCTTGCCGCCGGCGGCAGTCAGAATCCCTATACCCTGCTTGCACCATTTGATATTCAGCTTGATGACCCTGCCTTTTGGCAACTGGGCCTGAACCTGGTTGAAGAACTGCTGCAACAAGCTGAAAACGCATAACATTTGTGGTGGGCGCGACAAGCGCCCGCCCACCTCTCTTTGTACAGGTTCAGTTTGGGCAAAAATGGGTCTCCTTCTTTTTCTTTGATTTTTTCAATTTTTTTCCGGAAGATATGAATAATCAAAATAAAAAGGCCTTGTCCGGCAGGAATACGGCGAAGCGGGCAATTTTATGTGATGAAGACGCGCTCTTGCTTGGTCAACGAAAGATCCCGGCAACGCCGCAGCGTTTTGACGCATTACATTGGCGCATTACAGAAAAAAGCAGCCTCACAGTTTGGTTCCAGCTCCTGACCTGCTCCTTATTGAATAGCAGAATATGAAAACAACAGCACAGAAAATAGATGGTTTTTCCTTGGAGAATATCCTGCAGATATTCTCCCTGGAAAGGAAGTCGCAGTCCTTGCAGGTTACCAAGGAAGATCAGGTCGGTATGCTGGATATTGACCAGGGTGAGCTGATCCATGCTCAATTGGATAAGCTGAGCGGCATGGATGCAGCCATGGAGATCCTTGCCTGGGATGATGTATTGATAGAGGTACTTCCGCCAAGGGCTGTTGAACCCAGCATTAACAGCTCGCTCATCAATATTTTACTTGAGGTGTCCAAACTCAAGGATGAACGTAAGAGCGCCCGCGAGGAATCCGGCGAAGACCTGCTCCAATCAGCTATTGAAAAGGCAGAGCGGCAGCAATACAAGCAGGCCCATGAAGAGCTGACCGCCTTTTTGAAAAAGAGGAAAGACAGTGTACTTGGCTGGATCTGGTTTGCTCGTATTCAGGGGAATGTGGAAATCATCCAGAAATCGCTGAGTATGGCGGCAAATATTGATGCTACAGACCCACTCTTGCAGGAGGAACAACGTAAACTTGCCCTGGCCCTGCCGCAGTTACGCAGCGGTGCAGCTCGCAAATGCTATTTTTGCTGGACCCCGCTGGACAAGAATGCCGCATCCTGCCTGAACTGCAAAGGGCATTTGGCTATTTCCATCGCGTCACTGAGCCATATTGGTGAGATGGATGAGGAGGTGGCCGGTCAGGCTTTGGAGCGCTATCAGCGCATCCTGAAAAAATATCCGCGCAGTCTGACCGCAGTGTACTGCCTGTCACTGATCAAGATGAACCGCGGGAATTTGAAAGAAGCCTTGGTCTATCTTGACAAGGCGGCCAAGATGGCGCCGGAGCGCGCCCTGTTTACCAGCCAGCTCAACTTGCTTCTTGACCATCTTGCCCGTAGCTCACAAGGCAAGGGCAGTGATACCGGCGCAGCCGAACCCGAACTGCCGGTTGAGACTGAAGATGCCTCTGTCAGCGGACAGAAGATTATCCTGGTGGTGGAGGACAGCGCCACCACCCGCAAAGTCATTGCCATCACCCTGACCAGAAATGGCTACCGGGTGATCGAAGCAGGGGACGGTCTGGAGGCTCTGAGCAAGATCAGCGAGGAACGGCCGGATTTGATCATGCTGGACGTCATCTTGCCGAAGATGGATGGTTACAAGATTTTATCGATCATCAAGGCCAATGAAGAGTTCAAGGATATTCCGGTGATCATGCTCACCAGCAAGGACGGCTTCATCAACAAGATGAAGGGTAGGATGGCCGGTTCATCCGCCTACCTGACCAAACCCTTTGATCCGGAAAAGATGATCCTGGAAATAGAAAGACATATCTAAAAGAAGGGGCTTTAGCCCATTGTTAATTGATTAGTAGGAGAACAGGAGAAGAGAAATGTCCAAGGGAAAAATACTTGTAGTTGATGACAGCCCTACCCAGATGATCCTGATGCGGGCTCCTTTTGAGGAAAACGGCTTTGATGTGATCACTGCTGCGGATGGCGAGGAAGCCCTGGCTCTGGCCCAGTCCGAGGAGCTGAAGCTGGTGGTGATGGATGTCATCATGCCGAAGATGAACGGCTTTCAGGCCTGCAAGAAGATCAAGGAGGCCAAAAAAGATCTGCCCGTGATCCTGCTGACCTCAAAGGACCAGAAAAGCGACGAGTTCTGGGGTAAACGCCAGGGGGCGGATCTGTATATGACCAAGCCCTTTGAAGGCCAGGAACTCTTTGATAATGCAATCAAACTCATGGCGATTTATTAAGCCGCCCCTGAGAAGCTGAAGGAGCCATACCAAATGACCTCCACCTCTGATCAGCCGGTTGCCGGCAGGCAGGCAAACAGTTTGCAATCCCTGCTGGATGCCATTGACCGGAAAACAGCCCCTGCGCTCCAACTTGATCTTGCCCGTTTAAAGGAGCGCTCTGTCGAAGACCAGCGGGTGCGAACCCTGCATATTTCCTTTGTGGTGGGCTGGCATGAAATGGCCCTGCCCATCCACGCCATGCAGGAAATCGGTGATATGCCCGTCATTACGCCTCTGCCGCATCTGCCGCCCTGGATAAAAGGCATTGTCCAGATTCGGGGTGAGATCCTTTCAGTGGTGGATTTTCAGCTTCTCTTCAACTTGCGAGAGGAGAGGCGGCGTTTTTTAAAGCAGTCCTACATCCTGTTCAGGGAAGGGGACTTGCAGTTCTGTCTCCTGGCCGGCCGTATTACCGGTATCCTCAACTTGGATGAACAGCATGACCGCCTGGAAGAATGCTCCCTGGAAGAACAGAGTTCGTGTGCGGCAATGCTGGCATTTATCAAGGGAGTGCTGGTGCGGGATACGCGCCGGATTTTTGTATTAGACAGCCAAACTTTGGGAGCTGCCGAACAAATCCGGCAATGGCGGCAGGTTTGAGGCAGAGGTATGCAGAAGCATGGGCAAGGCAATGAGCGAGCAGAGCGGAGAGTGAAGTGATGGCGCAGCAGGATGAAATCTATATCGGCTTTGTCGATGAGGTGGACAGCTATATTCCCGTGATCCGTAATGGTATCGGTGAATTGCGGGTTCATCCCGACAACAGGCCAGTCTTGAACGAAATCCATCGCCTGGTGCACATCATCAGGGGCGCATCCGGTATGTTGGGTATAGGCGGTCTTTCGCAACTGGCCAAAAGCATGGAGATGGCGCTGGAACATGTGCAGAAAGGAGAGATGGCCCTGAATTCCGCCGTGTTCAGTGCCTTGAACAAGACTGTTGGCGCCTTTGAGCAGTACAGCCGTCTCATCCGGGCAGGCGAAGCCCTGGATGAGGTCCGTCTCCAAGCAGAGGTCGAACGGATCTGTGCGCATGTCCAGGCTATTCCTGTGGAGCCGCGTCAGGAAGAGCCGCCTGTGGTTGTGGCGCACACTCCGGCAGCGACTCTGGACATTGATATTGATCTTGATGAGGAACTGCTCGCCTCCTTTAACGAGGAAGCGGATGAGCACTTTGACGAGATCAGCCGCTCCATGCTCAGGCTCTATGAACTGGTGGATACCGCGAAACCGGTTGAAACCGAGGTGAGCGAGCTGGTGCGGGCCATCCGCCGCGGCGTACATACGGTCAAAGGGGCTTCCGCTGTTCTCGGCATGCAGCATATCGCCGATGTTGGTCACCGTATCGAGGATGTGCTTGACTGGCTCTATGAAGCTGCTGAAACCATCGAGCCCGATATCTTGGAAGTGCTGGGCCGGCTGTTGGATCAACTGGAAAACATGGTACGCGCCCCCGGCAGCTATGATGCCGGTTTGGTGGACGAGGGGCTGGCCTGGCTGCAGGAGCGCATCAGCACCCTGCCGGTGAAAGAGGGTAGTGCTGCGCTTTTTCAGGAAGAAGACCTTTTTCAACAGGAAAGCCCTGAAGATGAGGCCGCATCGTCGCTTTCAACTTCGCTCTTCAGCGAGGAAGAGCTGGAGATGTTGCGCGAAGGCTTTATGGAAGAGGCGGATGAGCACCTGCAGGAGTTGAGCCGTTCCCTGCAGAACCTGGAGAACCGGGTTGAAGGGCCGGTTTCCATGGAGGATCAGCACCGGGAAGAGGTGCGCACCATCCGCCGGGCAGTGCACACTATCAAAGGCGCTTCTGCCGTTATCGGCATGAATGACATCTCCAGCTATGCCCATAAGGTGGAAGACTTTCTCGACTGGCTCTTTGAAGAAGCACAGGAGATCAACCCGGACACAGTGACGCTGCTGGCAGAATCTCTGGACCTGTTGAGCGCTGTGGTTGAAGAGCCGGGCTCGGTTGATGAGGCTCGCAGGCAGGAAATCTTTACCCGTCTGCTCCAGGTCAGCCAGGGCGGCGGTGCAAGCGTTGAGCCTCCAGCAGAGACGGCGGTGCAAAGCTTAGTTGAAGAAAACGGGGCAGAAGCTGCAGCGCTGACTGAAGATATTTTGGCAGATATGGCCGAGGCCGAAGAAACACTGATCACGCAGGAACCTGATTTTGCCTTTGAGGCGGACCCCCTGCTGCAGTCCAGCGAGGGCGAGGACGCCGGGGCATTTGAAGACTTGTTCGGCGCTGAGCCGGAATTGGAGCTTGACCATAGCGAGCTGTCAGAGCATGAACTGGTCGTAATGCGCCAGGTATTTGCCGACGAGGCTGAGCTGTATCTTGAGAACCTGCACCAGGGTGTGCAGTTTCTGGAGGCCGGTGTGTCTGCCGAGGTTCCTTTGGCTCAAGATGCAGCCGAGGCAATCAGCAATATGCGCAGCCAGGTGCTTGAACTGCGCAAAGGCGCACTGGCCTTGGGTAATGGCGATGTCAGCGCCTATGCCCGCATGGTCGTCGATTTCCTCGGGTGGATGCACGATGATGCCGCCCTGGTCAGCCCCTCCTTGGTGAATGTTCTGGGCGATACCATCGACGTGTTGGGCCGGCTTGTGGAAAACCCGGATATGGTGAGCTGGGACAGGGTTGAAGGCGTGTGCCGGAACCTGGATGCCGCCAAGGAAGGTGCTGCGGGGGGAGGTGCGGAGGCCGGTGTACCGAGCGCACAGGATGCTGCTGTACAGGCCGAAGTTGCTGATACGACGATGCCGGCAACCGCTGAGGAGGTTGAGAAACCTGCGCTTGCAGAGCAGCCCGAAACCGCTGCTGCTACGAGACAGGTCAAAGAAACGCCTGCTTCGACAGGGCAGGGCCGCAAACCCTCTGCAGCTGTACCCGTGCCCGCCGCCTCTGCTGCGGATGCCGCCAAAACCATCCGTATTCATCAGAGCCAGCTCGACAGCCTCATCAATCTAGCCAACGAACTCCTGGTTGGCGTCAGCGGTTTTGACCAGAACATGGGCCTGTTTGAAACCGCCCTGCAGGAGCTTGATCTAACGGTACGCAGGCTGAAGGATATTGCCCTGGAGTTGGAGACCAAATTCGAGGTCAAGGCCCTGGACCAGCTCTCCTTCCATTTTGACCGTATTGAAGAGGCAAGAAAAGGCATTGAGATTGATGCAGGTTTTGCTGAGTTCGACTCAATGGAGTTGGACCGCTACACCCAGTTGAACCTGATTATCCGCTCGCTCAACGAGTCGACCATCGACGTAGCGGCCATCCATGCCAATATGGAAGGCATCCACAGCGGTTTGGGCGGCGATATCAACCGCCAACACCGGGTGGTGCGCGAACTGCAGGTACAGATGATGCGCGCCCGTCTGAGCCCCATGTCCATGCTCACGCCACGACTGAGCCGCACCATGCGTGACGTGGCCTCACGGTTGAATAAGCGGGTGCGGCTGGTCATGGAAGGCGACACGGTTGAGCTGGATCGGGTGATCTGGGAGAAACTGGCCGACCCCTTCATGCACCTGGTCCGCAACTCGGTCAACCACGGTGTTGAAGAGCCGAAAGAACGGGCCGAGACCGGTAAACCGGCCATTGCCACCATTCGCATTTCCGGCCGGCGTGAGGGCAACCACGTGGTGGTGCGCTACAGCGATGACGGCAGGGGCATGGACCTGGAGGCCATCCGCACCCGTGCCCGCCGGAATATGGGGGCTGAGGTGGATCGGTTGACTGAGCGCCAACTCATTGACCTGATCTTCACCCCAGGGTTCAGTACCCAGAAGGTCGTAGACCAGATTTCAGGCCGTGGTGTGGGTATGGACGTGGTGCGACAAAACGTGCAGGAGCTGCAGGGTTCGATTGCGGTGGAGAGCAGGCCTGGAGAAGGCGCGCAGTTCACGATCCGCGTACCGCTTACCCTGGGTGTTGTCCGCTCTCTTCTGGTGGAGATGGACGAGGTTACTTATGGCGTGCCGCTCAGTGATATCTTGGATATTCAACGCATGGAACGCTCTGCCATAGACGAAGAGAACCAAGCCTTTGAGCACCAGGGCAAGGTCTTGCCGCTCTACAATTTGTCCCTTTTGCTGGGCCGGCAGCAGAGTGATGAGGAAAAGACGGATCCTCGACCTCTGGTTTTTATCACTACAGTGGAAGGCAACCGTGCCGGGGTGCAGATTCCTCGTATTGCCGGGCAACGCGAAGTGGTACTTAAAGGGCTTGGCAGCCATCTGCGCACCGTGACCGGGGTTGCCGGTGCGGCAGTCATGGGTGACGGCAGTGTCATTCCTTTGTTGAACATGGTGGAACTCATTGTCGCGTATCAGCAGGTTCAACCGGATATCAAACCGGTGGAGGAAACTAAGGCCAAATCCCTGACTGTCATGATCGTGGACGACTCCATTTCCATCCGCCGCGTTATGAGCCGCTTGGTTGCAAATTATGGCTGGATACCGGTTGAGGCCAAGGACGGTCAGGATGCCTTTGAGCAACTCGATACTATGCGACCCGACTGTATTCTGCTCGATATTGAAATGCCCAGGATGAACGGTTTTGAATTCCTTACCCTCAAAAGCAACCTGCCGGAGCACAAGGATATCCCGGTCATTATGCTGACCTCGCGCAGTTCCGATAAACATCGCCACAAGGCCATGGAACTGGGTGCTTCAGCATTTTTGAACAAACCCACCAAGGATGAGGACTTTGTCGATGCAGTCCTGCGACTGACCGGCCACCGGAGAACAGGTCAGGATGAACGGCAGAGGGAGGTGATGCTGTGAAAGAGCTGTTACTCTCAAAACTCTACGGATACAGATATTTTTTCGCTCAAGATGCGGTAGTGCGAGTATTGGCTATTGCCGACGCAGCGGCTCCCATAAAAAAAGCAGGCCGGGTGTGGCTATCCGTGCCGGATGGCGGTCCTGCCGAACTCTGCCCCTTGCACCTGCTCTTGCCCTGGGCCTCGCAGCACGGCGAAAAGAGCGATCACTTGCTGGTGCTGCGGCATGAAGGCCGTATACTGGCTCTACCCATGCGTGGAGCGGGGCGAACTTGTATGGCCAAGATGGAGGACGTGCAAACGCTGCCGCCTGCATTCACAGGTCTCAGCCGCCAGGTTGTGCCTTCGCTTTTGGTGAACGGGCAAGAGGTACTCATGCAACTCAATTTGGACGAATTGGTTAGGGCCATGGATAAGGTTGCGTACTTGCGCAAGAAGAAGCTGCTGTCGCGGCGTCAAGTTAAGGGCTAAAGGAAAGGTTCCATGCAGACTGATAACACAGTGCTTCAACAGCGTTTTTTTCTGCTCCCCTTGCATACGAGAGAGCAGGGGGCTGAGCCTGTCTATTGTCTTTTTACCCAAAACCAGGTGGTGGAAGTACTGGGTCAGAGAATGGTGTATCCGGTCCCCTTCAGTCCGGACTATGTACAGGGTTTTATTGAGCGGGATGGGGGCTTGGTACCGGTAATCGACGTAGATGCGCTGTGCGGCGGAGCAGGAAAAAAAGTTGGATTGCAGGCCAGACAATTGCTGGTTATGCGCACCGGCCAGACAGATACGGCAAATGGTGAATTTCTGAAGCTTGCCTTGGCATGCACCAGCACGGTGCTCACTTTTAAGCTTGCGGAGCGAGACAGCATCCAGGCTGTAGCTCCTGAAGAAGCCCCTGCCGCCTTGGCATCGCACAGCTCGGTGCGCGGTTTTTTCCGTCTGCGCGGATATTTGGTAGCTCTGCTGGATTTTGATACTGTCGCCTTGGGCACCTATGGAGTTCAGGACGCTGCTGATGAGAAGAATATAGCCTTTGTATGATAGTACGACTGGAACTGTACAAGGCTCGTGAAACTATAGGAGATGGACAGCATCAATTGGTGATGCGCACCGCGTAAGCGGTTTCATTGTGGAGGGAAGAAGGATGGCACTGGACGACAGGATCAAGAAAAACTGGATTGCTATTCAACAAAAACATGATGTACCGGTGAACGCCTTGGGCGTCAAGATTAATCCCAAGGATGAAAAGACGCTCAAGGTATGGCGTGAAGAAGGCATTAACGCGTATATGAAAACAAAATAATGCGAAATTGGAGTAGCAGTACACTCACATGCCTGTTGGCATGCGAATTTGTTTTGTTGTGAGAATAACCTCAGAGTCTAAAAGATGATGCAGGAGGAGAAATGGAAGATCAGGTTATAGCAGGTGGAAGCAGCTCTCTGCTTTCCAGACTTACCGGTAAATTTGGTATCCAAGGTAAGATTTTACTGGGTTTTACTGCCATCCTTGCACTGACAGTTATGATTGCCGCCGTGTCCTTGATTGGGCAGCGCTACAGCAACAATACCGTCAACCAGATGGTTAATATTCATGACAGGGCAGCGCTGTTGAGTATGGAAGCCCTGACTCATGTTGGCGACATGTATCAGCAAGACGCCCTGTTTCGGCGAAATTTTGAAACTATTGGCTTGCAGGTTGCTAAAGATATGTATATTCCAACATATATCGAAGCAACAACATTCGCTCAGGAAAGAATTACCGATATGGGAAACTTGGTACAGAGTAAGCAGAGCCAGGAATTGAGTCAGAAAGTACTGGAAACTTTAAACGTTTACTCTGGTGCATTTATAGCCACTATTAATAGTTATGATCAGAAATACGACCCTGATTTTGGTGCTCTGGCAAAAATACAAAATACGCTTGAAGCTGTAGAGTCGACAATTGAAGGAACCGGCATACCACCTGAAGCGGCCTTACTGTTTCATCATTTTGAAAACGAGTATAATCAGTATCTTATCAATCCAAATAGTCAGACAGTTGCTGGGACGACCCATGCAGTTGCTGAGTTCCAAGAGCGTCTGCCCGGCCTGGTTCAGGGAGATCAGCTTGCCCGCCTGCAGGAGCAGGCCAAACTCTTTGCCCAAGGTTTTGATGAGTTGATCAGTGCAGATGATGATATTAACGCGCAAACCGCAGCCTACGAACAGATTGCCTCACAGGTACCCCCAATTCTGATTGCCATGCGTGATGACGCCCTTGCCAACCAGGGCCAGTTTGCAGAGCGTCTGACCGGGATCAGTAAGACCGTACTGTACACGGTTCTTGGCGCTAGTCTTTTTGCCCTGCTGCTGGGCCTGCTGCTGGCCTGGGTCATTTCAAGTGGTCTGACCAGACAGGTTGACCGCATCATGGATCTGCTCGGTGAACTCGGTATCGGTAACTTTAATGCCAGAACCGAAGTTACCAGCCAGGACGAACTAGGTGTAATGGCCACTTCCCTGAACGCCATGCTCGACAACATCACCATGCTGATTCAATCTCAGGAAGAGCAGGACAAGGTACAAGAATCCTTCATGAAGCTGATGATGGAGCTTGGTGAGTTGACCGAAGGCAACCTTACGGCCCGTGCCGAGGTAACAGAAGATATTACCGGCGCAATTGCCGACTCCTTTAACACCATGGCTGAGCAGTTCGGCGGTATTGTCCGTCAGGTAAAGGGCGCAACCAATGCGGTTGACGAGACAGCGGCCGATGTGTCCAAACTAACCTCCGACCTCGCTGTGCGCAGCCTTGAGCAGAACAAGCAGGTTAACGAGGCCATTGGATCGATTCAAAGTATTGCCGAGTCTATTCGCGAGGTATCGCAGAATGCTGCCCGCTCCGCCGACGTATCCATGGCATCCCGTATGAACGCGCGTGAAGGAGCAGAGGCGGTTGAACAGACCAACCGCGCCATGGACGAGATTCGTGAGCAGATCAACGAAACCGCTCGCTCGATCAAGCGTCTGGGTGAAAGCTCAATGGAAATTGGTAACGTTGTTGAAATTATTAACAACATTGCCGACAGAACATCTATCCTGGCCCTGAACGCCTCTATCCAGGCGGCCATGGCCGGTGAGGCAGGACACGGCTTTGCGGTTGTTGCTGAGGAGGTTCAGCGCCTGGCTGAAAGCTCCAGTAGCTCCACCAAGCAGATTGAAACCCTGATCAAGAGTATTCAGGCGGAAATTAAGGATGCCGGTAATCGTATGGACGAGAGTATCAGCAAGGTGGTACAAGGTTCGCAACTGGCTGACGGCGCTTATGCGAAGCTCCAGGAAATTGAAACGGTTTCCA
>JAUNUN010000052.1 GCA_030538155.1 bacterium | reverse complement strand
TGGACAGATGAGTAACCGAGCAGAGCTTATAGAAAGCGGCAAACCTTTTGCCTTTGATGCTGAGCGGGATGCGGAGTTTGAGCGACTGGCCAAGCGCTACCCAAACCGGGATTCGCTGATCCTGCCCTCCCTTTGGCTGATTCAGGATCAGGAAGGCTGGATCAGCGTCGAATCTATTGCCTATGTGGCCGACCGTATCGGCACTTTTGCCAGTCAGGTCTATGAAGTCGCCACCTTCTACACCATGTACAATCTCCGGCCGGTGGGGAAATGCCACATCTGTGTCTGCCGGACTCTCTCCTGTTATCTGCTCGGCAAGCAGCAGATAGTGGACTATCTGCATAATGAGTTAGGCCTGAAGCCAGGGCAGGTCAGCGAAGATGGGCAGTACAGCCTGGAAGAGGTTGAGTGTCTGGGCCACTGCGGTTCCGCGCCGGTTGTCCAGATCAACGGAGTGTTTCACGAGAACATGACCGTTGACAAGCTCAAGGAAGTGCTGGCCACGCTGAAATAAGGAGGGCGATTGGAATGGAAGTTAAAGTACTCAGCGCCAAGTTCGATATAGCCGATGCCAACAAGCTGGAAATAGCGAAGGAGCATGGCGCGTACGGGACGCTGGAAAAGCTGTTTGCCATGGAACCCGCCGAGGTGACCGAGGCGGTCAAGGCGAGCGGCTTGCGTGGCCGCGGCGGTGCAGGTTTTCCCACTGGACTTAAGTGGACCTTCCTGCCAAAGGGGCTGGACAAGCCGGTGTACCTGGCGGTGAACTCTGATGAATCCGAGCCTGCCACCTTCAAGGACCGCTACATCCTGGTGCGCGATCCGCACATGCTGATAGAAGGCATCATTATCTGCTGTTACGCCATTAACAGTCATGACGCCTATATCTATATTCGCGGTGAATATACCAGCCAGGTCAAGGTGCTGCAGGCCGCCATTGACGAGGCCTATGCAGCCGGCTATCTCGGCGACAAGGTTGCAGGACGGGATTATCGGGTGGATGTGACCGTGCACCGGGGCGCAGGCGCGTATATCTGCGGTGAGGAAACAGCGCTTTTGGAATCCATCGAAGGCAAGAAGGGCCAGCCGCGCAGTAAACCGCCTTTTCCTGCGGTGGAAGGCCTGTATGGCTGCCCCACCATTATCAACAACGTGCAGTCCATTGCCTCCTTGCCCTTTATCCTGGAAAACGGCGCAGACGCATACAAGGCTTATGGCACCGAGAAAAGCCCCGGCACCCATCTGTTCGGCATCTCCGGGTTGGTAAAAAAGCCCGGCATGTATGAACTGCCCCTTGGTTTGCCTCTTTTGGAGGTGATCGACAAGGTTGCCGGCGGAGTTCGTGATGGCAGAACGCTTAAGGGCATTATCCCAGGCGGCAGTTCCACCCCGGTGCTGACCCCTGAGGAAGCACAGGATGCCACGCTGGATTACGAGTCCATGGCAGCTCATAAGACCATGTTTGGTTCCGGCGGTATTGTGGTACTGGACGATACGGTCGATATGGTCAAGCTGGCTGAAAACCTGGTTCATTTCTACCACCATGAATCCTGCGGCCAATGCACCCCTTGCCGTGAAGGATTGGGCTGGATACAGAAGATTCTGCAGGATTTGATTGCAGGCAAAGGCAGGGCTGAAGACATTGATCTCCTGTTAGAGCTTTGCGATAACATCGAAATGAAGACGGTTTGTGTGCTTTCCGCAGCCTGCACCATGTCGCTCAGAAGTTATCTGCAGAAATTCCGGTCTGAATTTGAGGCCTATGCCGCAAAAAATGCTTCGGCTCAACCCGTGATGTAAGAGGATAAGAAACGAGCATGGCTGATACAATCAAGCTGTCTGTCAACGGAGTTGAAGTAGAGGTTCCTGCCGGTAAGAACCTCATTGACGCCGTTGCCGCTGTGGGTATTGAGATTCCGCATATCTGTTATCATCCTGCCCTGGGCGCGGATGGTAACTGCCGGATGTGCCTGGTTGAAATCGAAGATGGACGTCCGCCCCTTGTGCCCGCCTGCAAAACCAGGGCGGCAGAGGGTATGAAGGTGCGGCTGGATTCTGAAAAAATCAAGAAGATCCAGCGCGACATGATGGAGTTTGAGCTGATCAATCATCCCATTGATTGTCCTATCTGTGATCAGGCAGGCGAGTGTATCCTGCAGGATTACTATATGAAGTATGACGCCGTTCCAAGTCGGATGCGGGTGCCCCAGGTTAAGAAAGACAAGAAAGTGGATTTCGGCGCCGGTGTGGTGCACGATCAGGAACGCTGTGTACTTTGTGCCCGCTGTGTGCGTTTTACCCGCTTGATCACCAAGACCGGCGAGCTGGGCATTGTCAACCGTACGGATGAGGCTCGGGTCTCTATCTTTCCGGGCAGGCCGCTTTCTAACCGCTATGCCTTGAACGTGGTTGATCTTTGTCCGGTCGGAGCCATGACCAGCAAGGATTTTCGTTTCCAGCAGCGAGCCTGGTTTCTCACCAGGAGCAAGAGTGTCTGCCACGGTTGCAGCAAGGGCTGCAACATCTTCATTGATCATAACCGCGAAAAATACAAGGACGACGTCATTTACCGCTACCGTCCTCGTCACAATGCCCAGGTGAACGGGTATTTCATGTGTGATGAGGGCCGCATGACCTATAAGCTGGAAAACGAAAACCGTCTGCTCAGCCCCAAAGCTGCTGGTCAGCAGGATGATACTGAAGGTGCGGTCAATGCGCTCAAGCGCAGGATACAACAGGCAGTGAAACCGCTTTTTGTTGTTTCTCCCAACTGCTCGCTTGAACAGATGCATGCGGTGCAAGCTTTGGCAGGGAGCGTAAAGGCAGTGGTGAACGGCTACAGTGATGGCTGCATCAAGGAAGGCGATGGCGATGACTTCCTGATTCAGGATGACAAGTCAGCCAACCGTGCCGCCTTTGCTCTTCTGGGTATTGATTCCGGTAAAGATGTCTTTGATGCTGCACTGAACGATGCTGATCTTGTGGTCAGCTTTGCTCATGATTTAAGCTTGAACGGGGTGGATTGTTCAAAGCTCGCCAAGGACGGGTTGGCCTTTGTTGGAAGCTATGGCAACACCTGTGCCGATGCAGCCACCTACCTGATTCCAGTGGCTTCCTACAGTGAAGACAGCGGCAGTATCATCAACGTGGATGGCATTCTGCAGCACTACGAGGTTGCGGTGGTGAAGAATGAGCCGCTGCCCACCATGCTTGAGATCATTGCCGGGCTTGGCGGCTCTTTAAAGGATGTCGAGGCGGCTCGTTCCAGTTTGAGCAGCATGGATGCTTTTAAGGGTGTGGACATGCAGAATATACCAGCTCAGGGGCTGGCATTAACCGTAAGCGAGGTAGACAATGTCACTGCTTGATAGTGTCGTTACCATAGTCCGCGTTCTGTTTGCGGCCTTCATTCCTGTCTGCTTTCTGGCAGTGCTGGTGTGGATGGAGCGTCGCGGCTGTGGCTTCATCCAGGACCGTTCCGGCCCCAACCGGGCTAATATCTTTGGTTTCCGCTTGGCCGGTATCGTGCAGAACCTGGCCGATGGCTTGAAACTGGCTTTTAAGGAAGACGTCATTCCAGGCCACGTCAAATACAAGTTCTACTATGTGCTGGCACCGGTTCTGGTGTTCACCATTGCTATTGTCTCCTTTGCGGCCGTGCCCTTTGCCGACGCCCTGGTGCTGAACGGAAAATCCTATCTCATGCAGGGCATTCCCACTGATCTGGGCATCCTCTGGTTTCTGGCCATTGTTGGTTTTGCTGTCTACGGCATCATCCTGGCCGGCTGGTCTTCGCATAACAAGTACGGCATGCTGGGTGGTCTGCGTGCCGCAGCCCAGGTTATCAGCTATGAAATACCGATGGGACTTGCGGTCATCAGCCTGCTCATTGTTTATGGCACTGTCAATTTGACCGGGATCGTTCAGTATCAGGGCCAACTGCTCTTCGGATTCATTCCCATGTGGGGAATCGTCCTGCAGCCGCTTGGTGCGATCATCTTCATCGTCGCTGCCTTTGCCGAGGCAAACCGTATTCCCTTTGACATGGTGGAAGGCGAAAGCGAAATCGTCGCGGGCTTCCATACTGAATACAGCGGCATGAAGTTTGCCATGTTTTTCATGGGCGAGTATGTGGCCATGTTCACCTCAAGCGCGGTTATCGTCACCCTCTTTTTTGGTGGCTTTCAGATCCCATGGCTCAGCACCGCCTTCATGGTTGAGCATACCCGGATCGTGACCTTGCTTCTGATGATTGCCCTGCCGGTGCTGGCCCATCTTTTTGCGGGCTGGATCAGGAAGAACAACCGCAGCCACTATCCACGTGAAAACGATCCCCGTGTTTTTGAAGCAACCTGGTATATCCGGACCTTGTGGGTGGTGCTGATTCTTCTTGAGCTGTTGCTGCTCGTCTTTTTGATCATCGGCGCGGGTGGAGCAGCCGCAAGTATCTTGGCGGCATGTCTCCAGGTAACCGCCTTCCTGCTCAAGGTCACTTTCATGTGCTTTGTCTATGTGTGGGTACGGTGGACATTGCCGCGTTTCCGTTACGACCAGTTGCAGAAACTGGGCTGGCAAACGCTGATACCGCTTTCGCTGCTGAATATTTTCATTACTGGCGCTGTTGTCGTTGCACTGAGCTGAGAGGAACAGGCATGGGCATAGATATCAAGACCGTTGAGCGGAAGGGTGGTACGCCGCAGGAACGCGTCTATCTCGTTGAAGTTTTCAAGGGAATGGCGGTGACCTTCGGTCATTTTATCCGCAACTTTCTCGACAACTCCAAACTCTACATCCGCCACTACCCAGAGGTGGAGCCGGAAATTACTCCGCGCTGGCGCGGACGCCACCGGCTGACTCGTCACGAAGACGGCACGGTCAAATGTGTGGCCTGCTTCATGTGCCAGACCAACTGTCCGGCCAAGTGCATCATGATCGAGGCTGGCGAGCGACTGGACGGTAGAACTGAAAAATTGCCGGTGCGCTTTGATATCGATCTCTTGGAATGTATCTACTGCGGTTACTGTGTGGAAGCCTGCCCCATGGATGCCATCCGTATGGATACCGGTATTTATTCACTGACCGGCACCTCGCGTGAATCTTTTGTCATCGGGCTGAATGAGCTCTTGCACAGTGAAAGCCCCTTCACGGATGAAGAGTATAAAAAGGGGAGCAAATAAGCCATGTTGGTTGATCTGCTGTTCACATGTTTTGCCGTTTGCTCGGTATTGGGCGCAGTCGGGTTGATTATTTTCCGTCATCCCATGAATGGAGCCATGAGTTTTCTGGTGACGCTCATCTCGCTTGCCGGATTGTATGCACTCCTGTCCGCTAAGCTGCTCTTTGCCCTGCAACTGATCGTGTATGCGGGAGCGATCATGTCGCTGATCGTGTTCATCATCATGTTCCTCAATATCCAGCCGGAAGAGTTGCCTGCTGAGACCACCAAGGTGATCTACCTGGTAGGCGGAGCGGTTGCGGTCACACCGATTGCCTTTTTCCTTATCAAGGTAGTGAACCGCCTGCCCGACATGCCGGTAAGTTTTGCCGGAGCAGGCTTTGGCGGAGTGAAGGAAGTCGGCCTGATCTTCTTCACCGAATGGCTGGTGCCCTTTGAGATTGTTTCCATCCTCTTGCTGGTCGCTCTGGTTGGAGCGGTTGTGCTTGCCGGAAAAAGGGAGAAAAATAAATGATTCACGATTATCTGGTGCTCAGCGTCATTCTGTTCTGCCTGGGAATGGTGGGAGTTTTCTCCCGGCGCAATTTTTTTACCGTGTTCATGTCGGTAGAACTGATGCTCAATGCAGCCAATCTGGCCTTCATTGCCTTTGCCCGGTTGCAGCAGAATATGGATGGCCACATTTTGGCCCTCTTGGTCATGGCGGTTGCCGCTGCTGAGGCGGCCCTTGCACTGGCCGTGGTAATTCTGCTGCACAAGCAGACAGGCAAGCTCGACACCAATGTTTTCAGTCTGTTGAAGGGGTGATTTCATGGAACACAGCACCTTTTATCTGGGGATGATCCCGCTCTTCCCACTGCTAGGCGCAGTGGTTATCGGGCTGCTCCATGTCTTTACCTGTAAACGCTGGCAAGTGCCGCAGTTGCTGTATGGCTTACTGGCCTGTGTTGGCCCGGCAATGTCGTTTTTCCTGGCAATGCGTGTCTTTCTGGAGTTGCGCGCACTGCCTGTGGAGGCGCGCTTCTTCAGCCACAAGGCCTTTACCTGGTTCAGCGTGGGCGACCTGCATCTGGACATGGGGTTTCTCGCTGACCCGCTCTCCAGCTTGATGCTGCTCTTTGTCACCTTCATCGGCACCCTGATCCATGTGTATTCCATTGGCTACATGGATGGCGACAAAAGCTACGGCAAGTTCTTCGCCTACATGAACCTGTTTTTGGGCAGCATGCTCATCCTAGTGCTCGGTGACAGTCCGGTTGTCATGTTTGTCGGCTGGGAGGGCGTAGGGCTCTGTTCCTATCTTCTGATCAGCTACTACAGTGAAGATCGCGGCAATGTCCTTGCCGGCAACAAAGCCTTCATCGTCAACCGTATCGGCGACCTCGGTTTTGTTCTGGGCATGGGCTTTCTCTTCTGGGCGATCGGTTCCCATGGCTTTGATTTTCTTTCACTCAAGGCCAATGCCCACCTGATGAACGAATCCACCATCCTGATCGTTTGCCTTCTGCTTTTTGTCGGTGCAACCGGTAAATCCGCACAGATCCCACTCTATGTGTGGTTGCCCGACGCCATGGCCGGCCCTACGCCTGTTTCGGCACTTATCCATGCCGCTACCATGGTAACTGCCGGTGTCTACATGGTAGCTCGCTTCAGTTTCCTCTATGTTGAAGTGGCGGCCGCAGGCATGGTAGTGGCCTGGATCGGTATTCTCACCGCGCTCTTGGCAGCAGTCTTTGGCATGTTTCAGGATGATATCAAGAAGATCCTGGCCTATTCCACGGTCAGCCAGCTTGGCTACATGTTTGCCGGCGTCGGCGTTACCGCATATTCCGCCGGTATCTTCCATGTCTTCACCCACGCTTTTTTCAAAGCCCTCCTTTTTCTTGGCGCAGGCGCGGTTATCTATGTTTTGCACCACGAACAGAATATCTGGAAGATGGGCGGCTTGAAGAAGAAGATGCCCATTACATACTGGACCATGCTCATAGGTGCGCTGGCCCTGGCAGGCTGCCCGCCGTTCGCAGGCTTCTTCAGCAAGGATGAGATCCTCTACAGTGCGCTTGCAAACGGTCATGTCTTCATTTGGCTGATCGGTGTTCTGGTTGCCGCGATGACCGCTTACTACACCTTCCGCATGATCTTTGTGGTCTTCCACGGCAACCCGCGTGACCAGCATGCCTATGATCACGCCACTGAAGCGCCGGCAGTGATGACTGTACCCCTCATTATCCTTGCGGTCGGCGCACTCTTTGCCGGTTTCTACAACCTGCCGGCTATATTCGGCGGCGAGCAGATGATATCCCACTGGCTTGCACCGAGTGTTGCCGATCATCACGCGCAACATTCCTTTTTCCTTGAGTTCATCGCCATTGCTACCAGTATTGCTGCCTTTGCCTTTGGTATCTGGGTAGCGTACAAGCGATTTGGCAAGGGTGCTGAAGAACCGGTTTTTGCAGGATTTGCACGCTTTGCCTATCATAAGTTTTATGTGGATGAACTGTACAATGCTCTTTTTGTTCAGCCCTACAAGACCGTTGGCGTTGCGATTTCCGAGGAAGTCGAGCCCCATATGACCGACGCGCCGGTTACCAGTGTCTCCCGGCTGTACATGCGGGTTGGCAGCCTGGTCAAGGTTTTTCAGAGCGGGTATGTGCGCATCTACGCCATCTATATGATTCTGGGTCTGGGAATCATGAGCCTCATCCTCTCTCAATCGTTGAACTAACCTAGGTGAAAGAATGTTTGCACATCTCCTTTCAGTGATGATTTTTCTGCCGATTGTGGCGGGGCTGGTACTGTTGCTCGCCCCTCTGGGCAGAACAACGGCGCGGGTTGTGGGCTTTTGCGTTTCCCTGGCAGTGCTGGTACTCAGTTTTGACGTTTATGCAGGCTTTACCGCAACCGGAAAACTTGAATTCGTCGAGTACATTCCCTGGATCCCGTCTCTGGGCATTGCCTATCACCTGGGGATTGACGGCATCAGCCTGTTTATCCTCATGGCAAGTGCTGTCCTGCTTCCCTTGGTCTATGTGTTGTTCGGCACCCGGGAAAAAGGCTATTACGCCAACCTGCTTCTGGTGGAAGGCGCAATGCTGGGCGCAATCTGCGCTGCCGACATGGTCCTCTTCTACGTCTTCTGGGAAGTCATGCTGTTGCCGGTGTTCTTTATGCTCGGTCTCTACGGTGGACCGAACCGGTTGCCGGCCACACTGAAGATTACCCTGTACACCATTGCCGGCTCACTTTTGATGCTGGCCTCTTTGGCTTATCTCGCGGTGCAGTATCACACCCTTACCGGCGAATGGAGTTTTTCCATTGAGAAGATGGGGCTGCTCAACCTCTCCGGTCAGGCAGCAGCTGTTGCCTTGTTCGGCTTTATGATTGCCTTTGCCATCAAGATCCCGCTCTTTCCTTTTCATACCTGGTTGCCGGACGCATATACAGAGGCTCCAACCGCCACCACCTTTGTTCTCTCCGCTATCATGGCCAAGATCGGCGTGTACGGTGTGATCAGGCTGGTAATGCCTTCTTTCGAAATGGAGCTTGCCCGTTATGCCGTCTTTTTTGCCTATGCCGGCGTCATCGGCATGATGTATTGCGGGTTTGCGGCTATTGGCCAAAAGGACTACAAGCGCATGCTTGCCTTTTCTTCGGCCTCACATATGGGCATTATAGCGGTCGGTGTGTTCAGCATGAATGTCCAAGCACTGACCGGTACCATCTATCAGATTGTGGCCCATGCCACCAGCACAGGCGTCCTTTTCCTCTTTGCCGGTATTCTTGAGGAACGTACAAACACCCGCACCATTAACGATCTCGGCGGCATAGCAGCCAAGGCGCCGTTATTTGCTCTTTTCTTCGCCATTGCGATGTTGGCTTCGGTCGGACTGCCGGGCACGAGCGGTTTTATCGGTGAGTTTCTCATCATCCTGGGCGCTCTGAAGTTTAACGTCTGGGTCGGTGTGCTGACCGGAACTTCGCTTATTATAGGTGTCTGCTATATGCTGTGGATGTTCCAGCGGGTCTTTTTCGAGAAGAGCAAGGCTGCTTCCGTGCAGTTCAAAGATCTGAGCCCGGTTGAAGGGCTGGCCTTTGTTCCGGTGATCCTGCTCATCCTGATTATGGGTATCTACCCCCATCCCTTTTTACGCAAAATCGAACCGAGTACTGCACAGTTTTTTGCAGCCTCTAGTCAAATAGTTGCACAATCCAGCGTTGTGTCACCAACTCTCTCTGCAGAGTTGAGCACCGAAAAGAATTAGGGCGGAATGCATCATGACAAACGATTTCATGCTTCTCTTTCCTGTCATTCTTGTGAGTTTGGGTGGCATTGCGCTCATGCTCGCCGCCACCTGCCACTGTGCTCGGGATGAACAGGCTGCTTGGGCCTGCGGCGGTTTGTTCGGCTTGGCCTTTCTCGTTCAACTGGGGGCTACGCTGACGGGCGATCACTCACTGTATGGTTCGCTCTTTAAAGACATTCTGGTGGTCAGCCCCTTTTCCCAGGCCGCCGGTCTGGTCATCCTGGGATGTGGCCTGTTCACCGTGCTCAGCTCGTTGAGCTACTTCAAAAAGAACAGCCTGAAAGGAACAGAATACTACAGCCTTCTGCTCTTTGCCGCTGCAGGTATGCTGCTTTTGACCATGACTCGCGAACTGATCACAGTCTTTATAGCGCTGGAGATCATGTCGCTGGCTATCTATATCCTTGTCGGCTACGACCGCGACAATGTACGCAGCACAGAAGCGCTCATGAAATATCTGATCCTGGGTGCATTTGCAGGGGCTTTCCTGACTATGGGCAGCGCCTTTGTCTTTGGCGCGGCCGGGAGCACCAAGTTCCATCTTATTGGTAAATATGTCGCCACCAGTGGTTTTATGGCCAGTCCTGCGCTTCTGGCAGGCAGCTTTTTTATCCTGGTTGCCTTTCTTTTCAAGGCTGCGGCCTTCCCGTTCCATGCTTGGGTGCTGGATGTCTATGATGGCGCAACCATGCCCATTACCGGCTTCATGGCTACTGCCCTGAAAACTGCAATCTTTGCAGTATTCGCCAACTTTCTGCTGTCCGACGCCGGCCTGCTGCAGGGTTGGGTTGGGTTCCTTTTTACCATCTCTGTTTTGTCCATGTTCATAGGCAACTTTATTGCCATCGGCCAGGACTCACTGAAACGGATGCTTGCCGCTTCCGGTATCGTACATTCCGGCTACCTGATAATAGGTTTGGTCGCTTTAGGTACGCAGCAGATTCCAGGCAGTGTTATCGCCTTTTATCTGGCTGCTTACGCTGCCGGCACCCTTGGTATTTTCATGGCGCTTTCCTATCTGAGCGGCAAGGGGGAGCAGTGGAAGAATTTTGATGATTTCAAGGGACTTGCCAAGACCAACCCCTATACAGCCTTTGCCATCAGCGTATTTTTACTTTCCATGGCAGGCATTCCGCCGACTGCCGGTTTTATGGGAAAGCTGTACATCATTGTAGCGGCTATCCAGGCAGATCAAATCGCGCTGGCGGTTCTGGGGGTTGTCAGTAGCGTGGTCGCCATGTGGTACTATCTGCGTCTTATTGTTACCATGTACTTTCATGTGCCTGAGCGAGACTTTGCAGAAGAAAAACCTTGCAGGCTTGGAACAGTGAGCACCTTTGTGTTGGTGCTGTGCGTTTTTGCCATCAGCCTCTACCCCATAGCGATGTAAGGTGCGGTGGTTTAGTTTATTCATGCAATCATTCATTAGCGATAAGGAGTAGATCATGACGGTGCGAGATATTCTGGCAAGCAAGGGAAACAAGGTCTATACCATCAGTCAAACAGCCACCTTGCAGCAGGCCATTGGTCTGTTTTTTGAAAAAAAAATTGGTTCACTCATGGTGGTGGACGAGAACAATGCGGTAGTTGGCATACTTGCGCCTAACGATGTTTTGAAAACCGTGCATGCGGGTTGCGGTGACCAGTGTGGTATTCAGCAGGTCAAGGAAGTGATGACTGCAAATCCCATTTGTGCTTCTGAAGATGATACTTTGGACTACCTTGAAGTGGTCATGACGAAAAATCGCATTCGTCACATCCCTATTATGGACAAGCAGGAACTCAAAGGGCTGATCTCCATTGGTGATATTGTACACGCCCAGATTGAGGTGCGTGAGGTAGAAATCCGCCACCTGACCGATTACATCGAAGGCAAATATCCCGGCTGATGGTAGTTGCCTGCAAGGGTGAACCGCTGAAACCTGAGCAACAAGATGCAGCTTATGTGGGGAAAGGATTAAAAAAAGCACGAAGAGTTGGGAAATATCTCCACTTATAAAAAACGCCACGGTACATACCGTGGCGTTTTTTATTTGCCGTTTTCCGGCCTTGCAGTTCCATATAAGCGGAAACGTACCAAGCAGATGAGGGAAATGTGCCCAAGAAAGAGGGTACCTGTTCCTCCTGGGTGCATTTCCCAAAACCAGTACGGCTATGGTTGCCTTGTTATAAATAGGAACTCAGGCGCATTTGGAATAACCGCAATCTCGGCAAGTTTCGCAGCCTTCTTCAAAGACCAGATGTCCTGCACATTCAGGGCAGGATGAGGCAAAGCCGTGGTGCGTACCAGCCATGAAGGATTTAAGCAAACGGCTGAGTTGTGCAGGAAGGTCCAGACGATGCCCGCTTGAACGGTCGAGCTGCTTAATGATTTCTCCCATGGGAATCTGATAACGCAGGGCCAGGGAAACCAATCGGCAGGTGGTGGTCCACATGGTGGATTTGTCTTTCAGATCGACCCTGTTATCAAAGGGAAACTTGGCAAAAACCTCCATGGGGTTTTCTTCCTCATCAAAGCAGACAATGAGGTAGATGGTGGATTGGTTCACATCCTTCAGGCGGTAGCGCTTGGCACTGAGCACATCCGGCAGGGTTGCCTTTTCCATCAGCACACCGGAACTTGAGATTATGGCTGTCTTTTCCTTTGCCCCGGCACCCAGGTTCAGCACCTGGTTGTCGCGAGAGCCGTCCCGGTACACGGTCAGCCCTTTGCAACCCAGTTCATAACCGAGCAGGTAGGCGGTACGTACATCTTCTTCGGTGGCGGTTGAGGGCAGGTTGATGGTTTTGCTGATGGAAGAGTCCACCCCGCTTTTTTGCAAAGCACCCTGCATACGGATATGCGCTTCAGGGCTGATATCCTGGGCAGTCCGAAAAATTTCCTGCCATTTTTCCGGAATTTCCGCATGGCCCATGACTGTGCCGCTTTCCGCCACTTTTTCCATGAGTTGGGCTGAATAGAAGCCCTCTTGTTGTGCCACCTGCTCAAAAAGCTTGTTGACCATGAGCAGGCGGTCACCATCCATGACATTTTTCATCATAACGATGGAAAAGTATGGTTCGCAGCCCGAGGCGCAGTCTGCGATCATGGAAACCGTGCCGGTCGGCTGGATGGAGGTGAGGGCTGCATTGCGGCGGGCGGGGTAGAGATTGTGCTGGGGATCAAAAGCAGGGAAAGGGCCCTTGAGGGCGGCCAGTTCGATAGAGGCCTGTTCCGCTTCCTTGCGGATAAAGGCCATGACCTCAGCGGCTGCTGCACGGCCTTCCTTGCCGGCATAGGGCAGCTCTAACTGGATGAGCATGTCGTGCAAGCCCATGATGCCAAGACCGATTTTGCGGGTTTTCTGGGTCATGGCTGCAATCTCGGGGATGGGAAAGCGGTTGCAGTCAATGACGTTGTCCAGAAATCGAACCGCCAGCCGCACTGTGTCTGCCAGCCGTTTGGAGTCAACTTTACCCTTGAGTACGTAGTGGGCCAGGTTTATGGAGCCCAGATTGCAAGATTCATACGGCAAAAGCCACTGCTCGCCACAGGGATTGGTCGCCTCGAATTCGCCCAATTGCGGCGTACTGTTATCCCGGTTGGCGGCATCAATAAACAAAACACCCGGCTCGCCGTTGCGCCAGGCGCGTTCGACAATGCTATCGAACACTTGCCGGGCGGGCAGGGTATCCATAACTTGCTCTGTGGCCGGGTTAATCAAGTCGTAGTCTTCGTCATCATGGACAGCCTGCATAAAGGCGTCGGTGATGGCCACGCTGAAATTAAAGTTGGTAAAGCGGGTTTGATCCTCCTTGGCGCTGATGAAGGCGAGAATATCGGGATGATCCACCCGCAATACGCCCATGTTCGCGCCCCTGCGCTTACCGCCCTGTTTGATGGTTTCGGTGGCTGCGTCAAATACGGCCGCAAAGCTGAGCGGGCCTGAGGCAACTCCCTGGGTAGATTGGACCGCAGAATTTTTCGGCCGCAGACGTGAAAAGGAATACCCGGTGCCTCCACCGGTTTTGTGCACCAGCGCTCCATTACGAATAGAGGTAAAGATGCCGTCCATGGAATCTTCCACCGGCAGCACAAAACAGGCCGAGAGCTGACCAAGGTCGGTACCGGCATTCATGAGACAAGGAGAGTTGGGCAGAAAATCCAGGGAGTGAATCATAGTGAAGAAACGCTCGCCCAAGTCGCCTCCATCCGGCAGGCCGACATCCACCTTGGCCACTGCCTGTGCAACCCTGCGGCACAACGTCTCCCAATGCTCAAGAATCCGGCCTTCGCTGTCTTTCAGATAGTAGCGCCGTTTAAGAACAGTTTCTGCGGTTTCTGTCAGTGGTGAAGGCAGGTCGGGGATAGTCATTGTTCCTTATTCTCACATGGATTTGCGGGGGAGTAGTATGCAGGCGCCGGCAACCGAGCCAGCACCATCCGGCAGGCACGATAACCCAACATGTAGTTCATATCAACATATAAAAAACTATATGTTGTGGTTTTAGAAAGATCATGTTTTCAAGCAGTTCCGTCTTGGAGCTAAAGGTTTGCCATGAAACAGGCGGCAATCCGAGCTGAAAATACGACCAAGGCTGGAGTCTCAACCTTGCAGACAGGGCATTTTTCCTATAAAATTTACCGGCATGTCTTGGCAGCACACCGCATTTGTCCCTCTGGTGGCAGCCCTTGCCTAATAGAAAGCGTCTCATTATAGTTGTAGCTTGTCTGCGCACAGGTTTAATCCTGCCGCATAATTCACCCTCCATTAAGGATGGACCGCAAATGCTGAAAAAACTTCTGTGCTGTTCCCTTCTGCTTATTCCCGTTCAACTGCAGGGCGCAGAGCCGGTAGTGCCAAGCGCCGATGGCAATGTCAATTGGACGGTCAAGGCATCATGGACGCTGCCGGCCAAACCGATCGATTTTGTCCAGTCGCTTGACAATAAAAAGGTGTTTATCCTGGCTGGAGACGCCAAAGTGTATGTGTTCACCGCAGAAGGCCAGAAGCTTGGCACTGTGCCGGTGGCTGCCGGAGTGAGCGCCATAGATATTGCTCCCAAGGGGGAGATGCTCTACCTGCTCAACGGCCAAGACAACAGCTATAGCGCCATGGATGTGAGCTTTAACCAGCAGATCGACATATCCGGCGCGCCCATCCGAGGTAAGCAGGATGCGCCTGTTACCATTGTTGAGTTTTCCGATTTTCAGTGTCCTTTCTGCAGCCGGGTCATGCCGGTGCTGGAAAAAGTCTTGGCCGACCATCCAGACACGGTTCGTGTTGCCTTCAAACACTTGCCTCTCAGCCGGATTCATCCCCAGGCTGAGCCGGCGGCCCGGGCCGCCATTGCCGCGCAGAAACAGGATAAGTTCTGGGAGATGCACGATGCTCTGTTCAACTTGACCGAATCTGATTGGACCAAACCTGATCTGATTGAAACCACTGCTAAAAAGGCAGGCCTTGACATGGCCCGTTTTGTCACTGACTGGAACAGTGAAGAGACGCGCATGAAGCTTGCCAAGGACATCATGGATGCGCAGAATGCGGATGTCAGTGCAACCCCGTCCTTGTTCGTCAATGGCAAGCCGGTGCAGGATCGCTCGCCGGAAGCCATTGAAAAAATGATCACCGAGGCCCTGGCCGCCTTGCCGCCTGCCGCCCAGCCAACTGCTCTACCAGCACCAGCCCCGGCGCAGTAACAGGGATTGGGCGCACAGCAGATGGTACGATCTTCCCAAACTTTGAATAGTTATATCAGCCGCGATATTGACTTCAGCGATAACCACTATGCCCAGCAGCTCTATGGTGAGTTGAACCGGAATCTGCACTTGATCGAAGAGGCAACCGGGGTGGAAATTGCGGTGCGCGGCAACACCCTGCATGTGAGCGGCCGAGCGCATGCAGTGGAATTGGCCGTATCCACCTTGGAACAGCTCTCGAGGCTTTTAACCAAGGGGTATACGGTATTCAGCCAGGATGTTTCCTTTGCGGTGAACATCCTGGCCGCATCGCCCCAGGCATCCCTTGAAAACATCTTCCTCGACAAGATCTGCATCACCGCGCGCAAGCGGGTGATCTCACCCAAGTCAGTCAATCAGAAGCGTTATATCGAAGCCATCCGCACGAGTGATATTGTTTTCGGCATTGGCCCCGCAGGCACCGGCAAGACTTATCTTGCCGTGGCCATGGCCGTGGCTAGTCTGGCCCGAGAGCAAGTAAGCAAAATTATTCTAACCCGCCCGGCAGTAGAGGCAGGCGAAAAACTTGGCTTTCTGCCCGGCGATATGGCCCAAAAAATCGACCCCTATCTGCGCCCCCTTACCGATGCCATCAATGAGATGATGGGGCAGGAACGGGCCATGGAACTGGTGGAGCGCGGGGTGATTGAGGTTGCGCCGCTGGCCTTCATGCGCGGCCGCACCCTGAACAATGCCTTCATTATTTTAGATGAAGCCCAGAATACCACCCGGGAACAGATGAAGATGTTTCTGACCCGTATAGGTTTTGACTCCCACGCGGTGATTACCGGTGATGTTACCCAGATCGATCTGCCGGGTACCTCTAAATCAGGTCTGATCCAGGCCCAGCGTATTCTTGCCCACATCAGGGGCATCAGCTTTTGTGAGTTTGACAAGAGCGATGTGGTGCGCCACCGACTGGTGCAGGAGATTATCCAGGCCTACGAGCAGCATGGGAAAAAGGAGGAAGCCAGACGCCTCAGCCAACGGAGTGAAACTCAGCCTGCAGCCGTGTCGGGAAAGGCGAGGACTGCCTGATATGCCGATACAGGTGATTGATGAGCGCCAGGGGCTGCACCCTCGCATTAACAGGCAACTTCTGCAGCGCGGCGTGTGCCGGCAACTGCTTAGCGAACTGAAGCTTCCTGAAAAGTCGCTGAGTCTGGTTTTGCTGACCGATACGCAGATGGCCGCCTATAACCAGCAGTTTCGCGACAAAGAGGGGCCAACCAATGTCCTCTCCTTTCCTGCCGCTTTTCCGGAAGAGGCGCATGCAGCTCTGTGCGGCGACTTGGGCGATGTACTCATCTCCGTGGAAACAGCGCAGCGGGAAGCTGCTGCCAAGGGCTTGAGTCTCATGGCGCGGCTGGTACAGTTGACCATCCACGGGGTGCTCCATCTCATCGGCTACGACCATGAGCGCTCACAAGAAGAGGCCCTTGCCATGTGGGATAAGGAACAGCAGCTCTTTGCCCAAATCTTTCAAACCAGGAGACACACCATGCCTCATTTAGCTGTGAACGTCGATCATGTTGCCACCCTGCGCCAGGCCAGAGGTGCAGCCGAGCCCGATCCGGTGCTGGCGGCAGGTATTTGTGAACTGGCCGGCGCTCGTGGCATAGTGGTTCATTTGCGCGAAGACCGGCGGCATATTCAGGATCGGGATGTGCATCTCCTGCGGCAGACGGTAAAAACCAAGCTGAATCTTGAGATGGCGGCAACAAAGGAGATGATTGCCCTAGCCAGTGAAATCAAGCCCGATCTGGTGACCCTGGTGCCTGAAAAGCGCCAGGAACTGACCACCGAGGGTGGCCTGGATGTAGCCGCTCATCAGAAAAAAATAGCTTCGGCTGTAGCCAAGCTGCGCAAGGCCGGTATCCAGGTGTCACTTTTTATTGATCCAGAGGCCGAGCAGATTCAGGCTGCTGCAGAAGTTGGCGCTACCCATGTCGAACTGCATACCGGCCGCTACTGCGATGCAGCAAGTCGCGAGGATGAAGACCAGGAATTTGTGCTCCTGCGCAATGCGGCTGAACTGGCGGCTGCCTCAAATTTCATAGTCAATGCCGGGCATGGCCTTGATTATCGTAATACTACTCGCATTGCAGCCATTCCTGAGATTGATGAACTGAGCATCGGCCATGCCATTGTCAGCCGGGCTGTGTTGGTTGGTATGGATCAGGCTGTGCGCGAGATGTTCGCTGTGATCAGCCAGGCAGGGCAAGCGGGGTAAGTCAATTCCAGAGACACATAGCCCCATGCAACACACTGTACGATGGCGTCGGCAAGATTCTTCGCCTTTGGTTTGAGCGTGTCGGTGCGACCTGGAACTAGATGAAGTGTGGCCGAGAGCCTAGCTATGTGGCAATTATGACAAAGCGCAATACCAACATTTTTTCTGCGCTTGTCCTTTGACAAAGAAAATTCAGACGAGTATACATTGGCCTCTGCCCGGATGGTGGAATAGGTAGACACAAGGGACTTAAAATCCCTCGGCCGCAAGGCTGTGCGAGTTCGATTCTCGCTCCGGGCACCAAATTGACATCCAAAAAAGTACCAAGAAGTACATTAGCCCCGTGAAACCATTAGGTTTTTCGGGGTTTTTC
>JAUNUN010000051.1:2204-18278 GCA_030538155.1 bacterium | reverse complement strand
GCCGGCAGTTCCTCTTGCCGGGCCTGCGGAGAACTTGCACCTCCAAGTTCGTGCGTTCTGACGGACGCACCACACAAAAGGCGGCCATAACATGGCCGCCTTTTGTGTGGTGAAAACGGGGAACTGGAAAACCTCAATGCGTGTGTCAGGGCGTTGCCCCCTGCTCCTCCAGGATGCGGCGACTGCGTTTGACTGCGCAGAGGTCGCCGCACATGGTGCAAACCTCCTGGTCAATGGGCTGGGAAGAGGCCCGGTACTCCCTGGCTTTTTCGGGATCGAGCGCCAAATCAAACATGCGCTGCCAGTCAAGATCCTTGCGGGCCGCACTCATGGCGTTATCCCAGTCGATCGCGCCGGGGATACCCTTGGCGATGTCTGCTGCGTGGGCCGCAATACGAGCAGCCACAATACCATCCTTCATGTCCTGGGCATCGGGCAGACGCAAGTGCTCGGCCGGGGTGACATAGCAGAGAAAATCCGCGCCGGATGCAGCAGCCAGGGCCCCGCCAATGGCAGAGGTGATGTGGTCATAACCGGGCGCAACATCGGTGACGATCGGGCCCAGCACATAAAAGGGCGCGCCATGGCAGAGTTTTTTCTCGATCTGCATGTTGGCCACCACTTCATTGAGCGGCACATGGCCCGGCCCCTCGATCATCACCTGCACATCCGCTGCCCAACAGCGCTTGGTCAATTCGCCCAGGATGATCAATTCCTGAATCTGGGCCGCGTCCGTGGCATCGTGCAGACTGCCTGGCCGCAGACCATCGCCCAGGCTCAGGGTCACGTCATATTCCCGGCACAATTCCAGCAAACGGTCAAAGTGCTCGAAAAACGGATTTTCCTTGTCATTGCTGACCATCCAGTCCAAAAGCAATGAGCCGCCACGACTGACCACATGGGTCAGACGCGGATTGGCGCGCAAACGTTCAACCGCGGTGCGGGTGAGGCCTGCGTGGATGGTCATGAAGTCCACCCCGTCTTCCGCGTGCATGCGCACGACATCAAAGAAATCATCCACCGTGATTTGAGCCACTTCCTTGCCGTAACGGGCCACCGCATCATAGACCGGAACCGTGCCGATCATCACCGGGCTGATTTCCACGGTGCGCTGCCTGAAGGCGCGGGTATCGCCGAAGGTGCTCAAATCCATGATGGCATCGGTCTTGAGTTCGATGGCGCGCCGCACCTTGTTCAACTCTGCCTCCACATTGCAGCAGTCTTCAGACACGCCCAAGTTCACATTGATCTTGGTGCGCAAACCGGTGCCAACGCCGCCGCCAACCAGGCTGTGGTGGTTGCGGTTGGCAGGGATGGCAATTTGACCTGCAGCCACCTTGGCCAAGAGATTCTCGGCACTGATGCGCTCCGCGGCAAGCACCTCTTGCATGGCCCTGGTCAGTTCGCCTTTTTTGGCCGCAGCCATTTGTGTGGGCATGCCCATGAAAACCTCCTTCCCCTAAAGGGAATGCAAAATGAAAGCCGCCTTGCCTGGGCTGCACACTGCAGCAGTCTGGACCAAAACGGCGCTGAACAACATCTTATGATTGTGGAAACATCGCCTGCAGCCGCTCCACCTTGGCGCGGATATCCTCTGCCTCGACAATGTCGGTGACCAGGCAGGCGGATGCAGCCCCACGGCTGATCACCTCGGCCAGGTTGTGCTCCTTGATGCCGCCCAGAACGGTAAAGGGCAAGGGGCAGTTGGCCACGATATAGTCAATATATTCCAAGCCCACCGGATCAGTGACATCGTCCTTGGTCTGGGTGTTGAAGATCGGACCGACACCGATATAATCCGCGCCAGCATCAACCGCGGCTTGTGCCTCTGCAGGTGCATGGGTGGAGAGGCCGATGATCTTATCCGGCCCAAGCAGACGCCGCACTTCGGTAACCGGCCAATCGTCCTGGCCCACATGCGCGCCGTCGGCATCCACCAGAAGGGCCAGCGAAGGGTAGTCGTTGATGATAAAGAGTACCCCGGCCTTGCGGGTAAGCTCGCGAATAACGCGGCACTCCGCAAGCATGGCGCTAAAACTTGTAGGCGGCCGCTTTTCCCGGTACTGGATAATGCGGATGCCGCCTGCAATCATCTCCTGCACCACCTCGACATTGGAGCGACCTTTTGAAAATTTTTCTGCGGTAATACCGTAGATACCCTTGGGTAGGCGCGCTTTAGAGTTTGTCATACCGGCCTCCTGCCTCTTGCATGATGAGTCCTGCCATATAGGCGGCAACACAAGTTACTTTGTGTGCAAATAAAGGGGCGTACGCGCAATCAGTGGTGAAATCGCCTGCCACTAGGCTGTGGCCGATGCGGCGCACCCGAATGCTGTCCAGAGCGCTGCCCGCAATGCCGCAGGCAGAAACCACCTTCTGACCGTGGTGCAGAGATTCCAAAAGCATCTTTTTTTCTTCCTCTTTGTCTAGGCCTTCCACCACCAGATCGCATCCGGCAAAAAGTGCGGCGCAGTTGCCGGCATCAAGCCGTATCATGGCAGTGCGAATCTGCACCTGCGGGTTGATGGCCTTCAGGTTGCGGGTAAGCGCCTCCACTTTGGGCTCTCCGATCTGGTCGGCAAAATAGAATTGCCGGTTCAGATTGCTCTCTTCAACCCGATCAAAATCGACCAGAAACAGATCAAGCAGGCCGCTCCGTACCAGCATCCAGGCCACATTGGATCCGATGCCGCCCACCCCGGCAAAACCGATGCGCATCAGATGGCGTCCCAGTCCTTGTACACCGGCTGATAGCCGTGCTCATAGATGGCGGCCGCTACCTCCTCTATGCCCCGATTATCGGTAATCTCAAACTGTGGGGTCGACTCTTCCTCTGCGGCGGCATAACCACCCACGCCGGTGCGTGAGCCGGCGGAATACCTGGTTACGCCGAGCGGCAGCAGCCGGTCGCGGAAGGCAGCATTTTCTCGGGTGGAAACTGTAATGCCGACCCTGGGCAAAAAGATGCGCAGCGCGGTCATGAACTGGACAAAGGTTGCGTCATCCACCAGATAGTCGGGCTTGAAATCGCTTTCGCACTCGTTGAAACGCGGCAGCGAAACCGCCACCTCGGTATCGAGAAAGATGTTTTCCAGATAGCGGGCATGCAGACCGGTCAGGAAAAACTCGCGGCACGGTTCAGCCAGGCCTAGGAGCGCGCCGATGTTGACCGCACGGAAACCGGCCCTAGCAGCCCGCTCCGGAGCATTAAGGCGGAAATGGTAGTCCATCTTCTTGCCCGCCTCGTGCACCCGGCGGTAGACCTCCTGGTCGTAGCATTCCTGAAACAGGGTCATGCTGTCCACCCCTGCCTCCATCAGTTGTCGGTACTCCTCCACCTCAAGCGGGTAGACCTCGATGGCCACCGAAGCGAAGTAGCGTTTGAGGCAGCGGGCCGCATCAAGCATGTAATCCATGGGCGTGAGCTGCTGGGCTTCTCCGGTAAGGAAAAGGACATGCTGCATGCCGCTTCCGGCAATGGCCTGGGCCTCGCGTTCGATTTCAGCCAGGCTCAGTTTGCGGCGGACTATCTTGTTTTGCCGGTTAAAACCGCAGTAGGCACACTGGTTGGCGCAGAAGTTGGAGATGTAGAGCGGGATGAAGAGCTGGATGGTGCGGCCGAAGTACTGCACGGTGAGCTGATGAGCCCGCCTGGCCATGGCCTCAAGGTGATGGGCTGCACGCGGGCTCAGCAGGATAAGAAAATCTGCCTGATTGAGCACTTCCTTTTTTAAGGCCTGTTCAACCTGGGCATCAGTCACCCGGTCAAAAAAATCGGTGAAGGAAAAGTCCTGATACTGCTCTACGGTTGCGAAAAAAGACATACACCCTCCTGCGAAGGCCCCTTAGCTTGGGGCTTGGGACGCCAAGCGCATCAGTTGAGAAAACCGGTCAACGGGGAAGAGGCGCGGGCCAGGCTGGATTCTTCCGCCATTTTGGCCAGATAGGCCATGCGGCCTGCCTGCACTGCAAGGCTGAAGGCCTTGCCCATGGCGGCAGGGTCATGGGCCGTGGCAATGGCCGTATTGACCAGCACCGCATCCGCGCCCATCTCCATGGCAGCAGCCGCATGGGAGGGGCGGCCGATGCCCGCATCCACCACTATCGGCACAGTGCAGTTCTCGATCAGCAGGGCAATGAGCGTCTTGGTTTCCAGTCCCCTGTTGGTGCCGATGGGCGCACCCAGGGGCATGACCGCAGCGGCTCCGGCAGATTCCAGGCGCTTGGCCAGGGGCAAGTCCGGCAGTACATAGGGCAAAACCACAAACCCTTCCTTGGCCAGAATCTCGGTTGCGCGCAGGGTTTCGTAGTTATCCGGCATGAGGTATTTCATGTCGGTGATGACTTCGATCTTAATAAAGTCGCCGCAACCGACCTCTCGTGCTATGCGCGCTACGCGTACCGCCTGTTCCGCATTGCGGGCGCCGGAAGTGTTGGGCAGCAGGATCACATCCTTGGGGATGTACTCCAGAATATTTTCCGATGGGCTGTGGCTGTCGACACGCCGCAGGGCCACGGTAATCATTTGCGAACCGCTGGCGGCAAGCATGGCCGGGATATGGGCATGGGCCGCAAACTTGCCGGTGCCGGTAAACAGGCGACTGTTGAAGCGTACATTCCCCAGTTCTAAAACATCCTGATCCATGATTTCAGCCTCCGCCGACAAAGTTGAGCAGTTCCACCTGGTCGCCGTCGTGCAGACCAGTAGTCTGCCAGAGTTCCTGCTTGATGATGCTGCCGTTTAGTTCCACCACCAGAGAATCCCGGCGCAGCCCCTTTGCGGCAACAAGTTCGGCGAGGTTGGTGTCGGCGCACTCTTCCTCGACCCCGTTTACCTTCAGCAGCATGACACCTCCCTGAAGCGCACATAAAAAAAGCCGCCTGTCCTTGCGGGCAAGCGGCGGAAAATCGAAAAGAATACGAAACTTTCGGGTTTTCTGGATGAAGCGCCGCTTCCCTTCGCCGGTATTACCCGGATCAGGTTCATAGGGTTGGAGGAACTCCTCTCAGCAGAAACTGCACCCCTAGCGATGTCTTCTCTATAAGCTGGCGTTAAATATTTGTCAACGCGAGATTGGTTGAAACCGGTTGAGGAAAATCAGATCTATCAGAACGGCAGGGACGACACAGAAGGATCTGCATGCCGGTAAAATTTGTGCGAACCATACTGGGCGGTGAAGGATTTGTGCGATGCCCATTTTGGATCCACATCGGTGCGGTGGTAGAAGGTGGAACCTCCTGTAAAATCTTTGGTGGCAAGGGCCTTGAGAGCAACCGTCATGCTGTCCTGCAGGGAGTTGGGCTCAGCCGGAATAAACGAGTTTTTTTGAAATGTCCACGAAAACTGGTACGGTGCGGTTACAACCTCCTCAATACTTTTTTGTTCTTTCATGGCCCTGTTCAGGGTCACATGAGCAACGGCCAGCTTGCCGATTTCCGGTTCACTGCGCGCTTCGTGGTAGATATTCAGGGTAAGCCAAAGCAAACCCTCCACAAAACCCATTGCTTCCATCATACTCATCCGCCTCCTCGGCTTTATGTACAAAGAGCCGGCCAACCGGGCGCAGCCAGCTCCTCCTCACAGGCGCTTAAAAGCAAATGATCTGTAAAAAAAGTTACTTATGGTCAGAGACCTGCTGTTTTGCCGCATCTTTGCGGCCAATTCGCAGGCCCCCAAAGGCAAAGCGCCCCGTAGGTACATACTGATCAAACCACATGATCAGGCCCGGTGTCGTATTGCTCTTCTCCTAGTGGAGGAACAAGTATATAACACGCCTCATTTGATCAATCAAGTGCAAGGCTAGTGATATATTGCATTATCAGTTGAGCAAGGAAACCTGAAAGCCCAGATAAACCAGGGCTTCCCGGCTTTTTTCGTCAGGAAAAAAATTGAAAATCAAGTGGTTTTTCCTGGGGACAACAAAAAATACATTTTTTGGTGATTACGATATACTGGATTGTAAATAGTTCGATGAGGGGCTCTGTGTAGGATGCAAAACAGTGATTGTACCTTTTGTACAAATCGTGCCTCAGGAAGAGATCGATGCGCGTTTTGGTCGCAATCAGGGCAATCCGGGGTCGAAAAGGAGATGCGAGGGAGAAGAGAGCAACTCGTGCAGAAGCGAGTGGAACAAGGGATTCTTGCGCCGATGGCTGGAACAAGTCAAAAGCAATGCCGCTTCCAGATCAACGAAAATGGAACAAGGAAGTGAAGAATGGGGGTGCAGGCGTACAAAGGGAACTGAAATTACACCAAAAAAGGAAAACGAGGGCAGATGAGCTCCATTCTGCACTCTGCCCTCGCTGAGCGAGGCTTACCAGGGAATGGCATCACCATGGAAGAAATAGCCGCCACTGGGTCCGTCTGCAGGCAGCATGGCCAGGGTGACTGCGGTTTTTGCTCCCTCTTCAACCTCGATATGGCCGTGCTTGTTGGCATCGGTGCGTACATCGCCGGGATGGGCTGAATTGACCTTGACCGGAGTGGCGCTCAAGGCTTGGGCAAGATGGATGGTAAAGGCGTTGAGCGCGGTTTTACTGCTGTTGTAGGCAAAGGCCTTGAGCTGTTCAAAGCCGCTCTCCGGGTCGTTGTGCAGGCTGAGCGAGCCCAGCACACTGGATTGATTGACAATGCGTCCAGCCGGGCTGCGCAGGATAAAGGGCAGGAGCCGCTGGGTCAGGTCAATAAGGGCGAAAAAATTCGTTTCAAAGGTGCGGCGAAGCATGTCCATAGGCACAGAGTCTGCCTTGTAGCCCCAATCAAGGGCTATACCCGCGTTATTGACCAGCACATCCAGGCGGCCTTGCAGGCTCTGGCGGATATAGGCGCCGGCCGCATCAAAGCTGGCCGCATCTTCCATGTCAATGTGGATGAAACGGACATCAAGGCCCTGCTGCGCAAGTGTTGCTGCCGCTTCCTCTCCGCGTCCTTTGTCGCGCGAACCAAGCAAAACCATGTACCCATTCTGTGCCAACTGGCGGCAGATCTCCAGGCCCAGGCCCTTGTTTCCTCCGGTTACCAGGGCGGTCTTTTGTGCATCCATTGTCGTCCTCCTCGTGTGTACTGATATTCAGGTCGTTCAGAAAAAATTTATCACTTTACAAAAATATACAGGAGCGCTCCACGGAATGGAGCAAACATCCTACCATGCAGCGGCAGATCAGGAAACTATTGAAAACCGACCAGGGCCTGGTTGCCCTTGCAGGCCTCAGCGGCATATGTTTTTGCGGTCAGCGAGCGTACCACTTGCCTGACCCGCAGCAAGAGCAGAACCGCCGCTATACTGAGACCGCAGATGAGGCTGATCCAAAATCCGGCAGGGCCCGGCGCAAGGTCGCCGAATTCTTGGATACCAAGTAACCAACCCAGGGGCAGGCTCACGCCCCAATAGGCAAAGGTGACAATGAACATAGCTGCCCGGGTGTCCTTACAACCCCTGAGAATGCCCGCACAGTTAGTCTGGATGCTGTCGGGCAACTGGTAGATGGCGGCAAAGAACAGCAGCGACACGGCAAGAGCCGTTACGCCGGGGTCTGAGCTGTAGAGGGCGGCAATATGTCCTGCCTGTAGATACAAAAATGCAGCCGTGACTAGGGCACTGAGAACGGCTAACACAAGGCCGCTTGCCACAGCTTGGCGAAAGGCTGCGATCTGTCGCCCACCCAAGTGAAAACCAACCCGGATGGTCAGGGCCGAAGCCAAGCTGTAGGGGAGCATGTAGAGATACGAGCTGATGTTGAGCGCCACCTGATGAGCCGCCACGATTTCAGCGCCCATGCGGGCAATGAACAGGGCAATCAGGGAAAAGATCGAGCATTCCACAAAAAGAGCCAGGCCAATGGGCAGCCCCAAGGTGAAGAGGTGGCGTAAATCACCTCCCTGTTTGGCCTTCTTGCCTATAACTGCCTCCTCTGTTTCTCGCCCTTGTTTGCGGTGCAGCGGCAGCGCACCTCTGGTCTGCAGGCGGTACAAGACCAGCACCATGATCATAAAAGACAGGGTGGTGGCATAGCCGCAGCCCTCGCCGCCCATTTCGGGCAAGCCCAGGTGGCCATAGATCAGCACATAGTTGGCCGCAATATTGCAAACAAGACCAAAGGCCCCGGCAATCATGCTCAGGCGCGGTTTGGCCAGGCCGTCACTGCCGCCGCGCAGGGCAAAAAAGCAGCCGGCAATGGGCATGCTCCAAGATACGGCCTTGATGTAGGCCTCGGCAACCAGGGCCACATCGGCGGTTACCCCCATCCAGTCCAAAATAAAAGCGCTTTGCCGCAGCAAGAACATCAGGAGAAAACCAACCGCCACGCCCAAAACCATGCCCCGTTGCACAATGCCGCGCAGCAGTGAAAGGGAGCCCGCGCCATGGGCCTGGGCCACCAGGGGCGTGACCGCCACCATCAGACCCAGCAGAAAAACGAAACAGGGGAAGAAAAGACTGCTGCCCACACCCACTCCGGCCAGGTCCACCGCGCTGTAGCGGCCGGCCATGATGGTGTCTACCAGGCCCATGGAGCTTTGCAGCAAATGCCCCAATAAAAGCGGCAGGGCAAGGCGTACCGTGGCCTTACCCTCGTGCAGGAGCGGGGCTATCTTCATATCGGAAAACTTGATGACAAGAGCTTCAGAAAACGGCAGGGCGGGCAAAATACGGCGCAGGCCGTCGTAGACCTATACTACCGTAGACTTATATGCGATACAACCTGCGCCGAGTTTGCAGAAACCTGAGTAGAGGGCGCTTTACAGCGCTCTACTCAGGTGCTGAAACAATCAATCAGAGGGCGCGGGCAGCCTGGGCCAGGGCCGTGCAAATGCTTGTCTCCTGTTCCGGCGCAAGCCGCACCGGCACCTGATAGGTCAGGGCACGCTCCAGAATGGCCACTGTCTTGGGCAGTGCCTGGGGGTCATAGACATAGCGCCGCTTGCCGTGGAGGGTAAAGGGCCAGCCATCGTTGCACGGGGTTTTGCCTTCGAGCAGATGCTCCCAGTTGGGATAGTAATGCCAGGTATTTTCACTCCAGCGGGTGGCGACCGCACCGGCAGCACGCAGCACATCGGCAACCGTATCGGTCTTTGCCTTGTCCGGCAGAAGGAAGGTCAGAAAGGTGGCGCTGTCGCCCGCCGGGTCGAGCAGGTCACGAAACTGCACCCCGGGTATGGCTGCGGCGGCCTCGCGCAGGATATTTTTGTTGTGCTGCTGGGCCTCAACCATGGCATCGAGTTTGGCCAGTTGCGCCAAACCAATCGCCCCCTGAATCTCCATCATGCGGTAGTTGAAACCAATGAAGAGCCGTCCTTCCCCGCCCCGGCCACCGGGGTTGGGTAGGTGATCGTGACCATGGTCATGGTACTGATCCATACGCTGCCACAGGGAGGCATCATTGCTGATGCACATGCCGCCCTCTCCGGTGGTTATGGTCTTGACCGAATCGAAGCTGAAGGTGCCGATCGCGCCAAAGGTGCCCAAATGGCGGCCATGCAGGCGCGCGCCTGCGGCCTGGGCAGTATCTTCGATCACGGCAATGCCGTGCTTGTCGGCAATGGCCATGATCTCCTCGATGCGGGCAGGTGCCCCCATCATGTGCACCGGGATGATCGCCTTGGTTCTGGGGGTGATTTTCTTCTCCAGATCCGCCGGATCCATGTTGAGGCTCAGATCAATCTCGGTAAAAACCGGCACTGCGCCAATATCCAAGATGGCCTCCCAGGTGGCGACAAAGGTAAAGCCCTGGGTGATCACCTCATCACCCGCGCCCACGCCAAGGGCGGCCAAGGCAACCTTGAGCGCAGCCGTGCCCGAGGTTACGGCCTGGGCATGGCTGGCCCCGGTATAGCGGGCAAAGGCCTCCTCAAACCGGCGCACCTTCCACTGCCGGCCGCGCTGTCCTTCAAAACCATAGCGAAAGAGCACGCCACTCTCCAGCACCTCCAGTACTTCACGCTTTTCTTCGTCACCAAAAATTTCAAATCCAGGCATACAGCACCTCAAGCTATCGTTCTTGCGGGGGCTTGGAGAGCAAGCCATTATCAATCAAACGTACTTTGCCATCAATATGCACGGCCAGGGCCAGCCTGGTATCGTTATCCGCCTCTTGCACCGGTTCAAGGCTCTTGCTGTCGATCAGGCTGACATAGTCGATTGCCGTGTGGGGAAATGAAAGGATATGCCGCTGAACCGCAGCGCCTATGGCGGCGGCATCGCGCTCGCCCTTTTGGTACAGCTCACGCGCCAGAGTAAGCCCGGTGGACAGGCTCAGGGCCGAGACACGGTGCGAGCGATCCAGATTGGCATTGCGGGAACTCATGGCCAGGCCGTCGTCTTCGCGCACAATCGGACCGCCGATTACGCGCACCGGCAGGTTCAGATCGGCCACCATGCGGCGAATCACCGCCAACTGCTGGTAATCCTTTTCTCCAAAAACAGCCACATCGGGCTGAACAATGTTGAACAGCTTGGTAACCACCGTGGCCACGCCGGCAAAGTGATTGGGCCGGGTGCGGCCGCAGAGATTCTTGGTCAGGTGCAGAACCTGCACCTCGGTTTGAAAGCCGGGCGGATACATCAGCTCAGGCCTGGGCACAAAAACCGCAGCCACCTCTTCCCGCCTGAGCATGAGCATATCGCGTTCAAAATCACGGGGATAGCGGTCCAAATCTTCATTGGGCCCAAACTGGGTGGGGTTGACAAAGAGACTGACCACCACGGTATCGACATGTTTGGCTGCCAGGCGCATCAGGCTGAGATGGCCGTCATGGAAAAAGCCCATGGTCGGCACCAGGCCGATGACGGCGCCACTACGGCGCTGGGCCCGCACCCATTGGTGCACATCATCCGGTTTATGCAGTATTTCCATTAGTTGGCCTGTAAAAGCTCAATATGGCTCTGAACCATCTGTCGCCGTGGATCTGTCCCGCTCTGCTCAGTGGTCACTGCGGTAAACTCCAGAAACTTCTTGTACATGGCCAGGGCTTCGTCTTTTTTGGCCTGAGCCTCGTAAAGGCGGCCCATGTTGAGGTGCGCATCTGCGGCAAAACCATCGATCTTGGCCAGTTCCTGATAGTAGGCAAGCGAGGCGTCCCAGTTCTTTTTCTGCTCCTCAAGGGCCGCCAGCTTACCCAGCACCAGGGGTATGAGATGAGAGCTCGGCTTCAGTTTTGCTCGCACCGCCTGATAGCGATGGATAGCTTCATCAGCCTTGTTTTCCTGCTCATCCATGCGGGCCAGGGCCACTTCGGCCCACAGGGCCGAGGGGGTTGAGGAGTAATCGTCCCGCACCTGCACAAGCAGATCGCGGCGGCCCTCGCCTGCCTGCATGGCTGTATCCAGAGCCTCGGCAGCTTTTGCACTGCGGTGATCGGTATAGGCATTGTAGCCCGCAACAGCCAAGGCAAGCACTATGGCAGAGGCAAACACGGCCCAGATGGCACTCTGGTAGCGGCGTAAAAAAAGGATCAGTTTCGGCGGCAGGTTGAACTGCTCCAGTAAACCGGCTTCCTGAAAAAGCGGGGGTAGATCCTGTGGTCTTCTCTCTGCGCCGTGCTGTTCCGCCATGTATGTTGCTCCCTAAGATGCGTCGTTTCAACCCTGACAGGCTTGGCAATACTATGCCGGTAAAGGCGCATACTGTACTCCAGCACCCAAAAAAATCAATCACTCAATCCCCTGTGGTTCTTCAGGTCATGCTCGCCGGCTTGGCGAGTGTTTTGCCGCTGAGCGGATTGAACAGATTGGACAAGTGAGACAAATACAAGGCGCTGTCAGCGCTTCATAGCCAGAAACACACCCAAGGCCATAATCGTAAGGCCGGCCCCCTGGTTGACCCTGCGGGCCATGGCCGCCCCAGGTGTCAGGTACTGCCGCAGATATCCCGCAAAAACGGCCAGCAGCAAACACCAGGTGGTGCTGGTGGCGATAAAGCACAGGCCGAGCAACATGAAGGCGCTACTTTTGGCCGTGCTTGCCGGCGAGATGAACTGCGGCAGAAAGGCAAGGAAAAAGAGCGCAATTTTGGGGTTGAGTACATTGGTCAGTACGCCCTGGTGGAAAATGGTCAACAAGCCGGCCCTGGCGGAAACAGGTGCGGCAACCGCGGTCTCGGGGCGGCTTAAGAGCATGCGCAGCCCAAGATAGATCAGGTAGGCTGCGCCCGCCAGTTTGATGACGATAAAGGCAGTTGTAGAGGCGGCGAGAAAGGCGGAGAGCCCAAGGGCTGCCAACAAGGTATGCACCAGGAGCCCGAAGGCTATGCCCAGGGCCGAGGCCACGCCCGCAAGTACACCCTGGGCCAGACTGCGGCTTATTATATAGAAGGTGTCCGGCCCTGGGGTCAGGTTGAGGATAATGCCGGCAATAAGGAAGACCGGAAAATCATGGATGCCGAACATGGGTGCTGCCAAAAATAAGAAAGAAAATGTCAATGATGAACAGCGCGCAGCCGGCGAACAGACCGGGCCTGACAGAGTACCTGTCTGACTATAGCGATATAGCGATATATAGCGATACAAATCCGGCCGGTACAGGCCTGCAAGCCTGGCCGCGCAGGCGGTGATACCATGCTATAAAGCACGGTTTTGCAAAGATCGCTACCTGATCTTCCTGAACCAGGCCCCATCCCTTTGCAGAAAGAAGCCGACACAGCCAGGTTTTTTATATGGAAAAGGGGGAAGCTGAGCAAACATGCACGGCTATAGGGTTATTCCGGTTTCAAAGCAACGACAGTGTATAAGGAGACGAGCAAGTGCGCCGGAGGCATACATACGGGTGCTCCGACAAGCTTTTGCTCAAACCGACACAGACAGGATTTTAATCTGGAAATGGAATAATCTGCCTCTTTATCACCGGCCCCAGCGGCCACAACTACTGGAAGAATCATGCAACTCTTTGCGGGAACAACCGTCCACATGAGCTGCGCAGGTCGAGACATCGGTGCAGCCCCGCATCTGAACTGGTCGCCGTGCAGTGCTCTGCCCTGCTCATGCCGGCCGGTAGCCATGTACCGGTCTGCGACTTTCAGATGAATGAACAAAGGAGGTACCCATATGCGTAAACTTGGAAGCCAGGGGCAGAAATGGCTGAAATGCGTGCACCTTATCTGCGTGTGTTTCTGGATGGGCGGGGCCATTACCATGACCCTGATGAACTTCGTGCTCAGTGCCACGGATGGCCAGGAACTCTTTGGCCTGAACTCGGCCAAACCCTTTGTTGACTACTACATCATCATTCCCGGAGCCAATGGCTGCCTGCTCACGGGTATACTCTACGCGCTCCTGACCCGCTGGGGCTGGTTCAAACACCGCTGGATCGTGGTCAAATGGGTCATCACCCTCTACGGTATCATCTTCGGCACCTTTTGGCTGGGTCCCTGGCTCGAAAACGTCACCCGGCTCTCAAAGGAACATGGCCTTGCCGCTCTGCAGCTTGCGGATTATGCCCATGCCGGCACCATGCTCCTTGTCTGGGGCACGTTTCAGTGCGCCACCCTGCTCTTTGCTCTGATCATCTCGACCTTCAAACCCTGGAAAGCGGCCAAAGCAGCAACATCATGAGGCATGCTCCGGCCAGGAATGGCTCAAGCTCTACTCATTGGACCGTCTAACCTTGTCGGAGGCTTCAGAAGAGCCGCGCAGACAAGACCGGGGCGGTTCAACCTCTTTCAATTCAAGGTTAAAAGTGGAATCGAGATTTCCGCTATGCGCTTCCCTGCCGTTGCCGAAAACGGATGTCGCGGCAACGGCAGGGATGGGTATGCCCTAAGAAGATCCTGAAAAAATCAGGGTGCGGGTTTGGTAGCAGGCACCTGCGCCGCTGTATCGGGTACGGCCAGGGTAATGGTCGAAATGGAATTTTTCGGCGAACCGTCAATGATTTTGTCGCTGTAGCTCAGGTAGACCAAAGTATGCCGCTTCTTATCGTAAAAGCGCACCACCTGCAGTTTTTTGAAGAGGATGGAGGTTGATTTTCTGAATACCTGCCTGCCGTTGTCTCTGCCCGAGGCAATCCGCTCGGGCAGGGTAATGGGCCCGGTCTGGCGGCAGGAGATGGAGGCATCGGCCGTATCCTCGGCCACGCCAAGCGAGCCGGTTATGCCGCCGGTCTTGGCCCGGCTGACATAGCAGGTTGCGCCATCAATATCCGGGTCGTCAAAGGCCTCGATCACAATTTTGTCATTTGCGCCCAGCACCTTGAAGGTGGTGCTCACCTCGCCAATCTCCTCGGCAAAGGCGCCGGCGGCAAAGACCAGGCCCGCACAGCAAAGAAGAGAACAGACGAGGCTGGATTTCCTCAGGGCAGTAGCATACCTGTTCATCATGCCGCCTTTTTCCGTTTCGCCTGGGAGCGGTTGATCGCACTCAAGAGCGATTTGATCGAAGCCACAATAATATCGGTGTCTACACCCGCGCCCCACCAGCTTTCCTCATCATTGTCGATAATCTCAATATAGCTCACTGCCCTGGACGAACTGCCCCTGGCCAGCGCATGCTCGTGGTAGGAGTGCAGAGAAAAATGCAGGTGCAGATCCTGACGCAGGGCAGCACAAAAGGCATCCAGTGGCCCGTTGCCCCCGGCGCTCACCGTTTTCTCTTCGCCCCGGTATTCCAAAACCGCCGAGATTTCCGCACGCGAATCTTTTTCATTGCGGTCGATGTGGCGTTTCATCACCTCAAAAGATTTGAGACGGAAGCCGTTCTGGCCCAGCAGGTACTCCTTTTCAAAGGTGTGGAAGACCATCTCGGCGCTCAGTTCCTCGCCGCAGGCATCGGTCACCTCCTGGATAACGCGGCCAAAGCCGGGGTGCATGTCTTTGGGCAGTTTGAAGCCGAACTCGCGGTCCATAATGTAGGCCACCCCGCCCTTGCCCGACTGGCTGTTGATACGGATGATGGACTCGTAGGTGCGGCCCAGATCCTGCGGATCTATCGGCAGATAGGGCACCTCCCACAGTTCACTTTCAGTGAGTTCAATGGCGGTCATGCCCTTGTTGATGGCATCCTGGTGCGAGCCGGAAAAGGCGGTGTAAACGAGCTCGCCTGCATAGGGATGGCGCGGGTGCACCTTCAGCTTGGTGCAGCGCTCATACACATTGATCACCCTGTTGATATTGGAGAAATCAAGGCCCGGCTCCACACCCTGGCTGAACATGTTGAGTGCCAAGTTGAGGATATCCACATTGCCGGTACGCTCGCCATTGCCGAAAAGCGTGCCCTCCACCCGGTCGGCCCCGGCCATCAGGGCCAGTTCCGTGGCCGCCACCGCAGTGCCGCGGTCGTTATGGGCATGCAGGCTGATCTGTACCCGGTCGCGGCAGGAAATCTTGCGACAGAACCACTCGATGCGGTCTGCATAAATATTCGGGGTAGACATCTCCACCGTGGCGGGCAGATTGATGATCACCGGTTTTTCCGGAGTGGGCTGCCACACCTCCAAAACAGCCTCGCAGATTTCCAGGGCATAGTCCAGTTCGGTGCCGGTAAAGCTTTCCGGCGAATACTCGTAGCGCACCCGCACCCCGCTCTCCCGCGCCTGCTGCTGGATCAGTTCCGCGCCATGCACCGCAAGCTCAATGATCTCCTTGCGGCCCTTCTGGAAGACCACATCCCGTTGTAAGGTGGAGGTGGAGTTGTAGAGGTGGACAACGGCCTCATCCGCACCCTCGATGGCGTTGAAAGTCTTGCGGATGAGCTGTTCCCGCGCCTGGGTGAGCACCTGCAGCACCACGCCAGGCGGCACCTGCTTCGTTTCGATGAGCAGCCGGAGAAAGTCGTATTCCACCTGGGAGGCGGCGGGAAAGCCCGCTTCAATTTCCTTGAAGCCGACCTCAAGCAAGAGCCGGAACATCTCCAGCTTTTCCTCCAGGTTCATGGGCTGAATAAGGGCCTGGTTGCCGTCGCGCAGATCAACGCTGCACCAGATGGGGGCTTTGGTTATGCTTTTGTCCGGCCAGGTGCGGTCCGGCAGATCAACAGTGGGATAAGGACGGTATTTCCTGGTTTTACTTGCTTGCATGTTGCACTCCATAAATGCCGCGAGAGATACGGCCGGTATCATGCGGCCAGTATAGTGCGGCCACAAAACGCGG
>JAUNUN010000051.1:0-2194 GCA_030538155.1 bacterium | reverse complement strand
AAAAAACGAATGAGTCCAGCAAATCAGGACATATCCCCCCTTTCCGCCACGGGCGAGCCGCCAAGTAGAGCAAGAAGAAGGAGGAGGGTAAAAACGCGCATGGCAGTCCTGAACAAGGAAAAAATTTAATTGAAAATGAAGTACAAATATTTCACCAGCCAGGCTTTTTTGTCAAGACGAAAAGCGAGCATGCCATGACAAAGAAGATAAGGAAAGGGCCTCGCCTGGGCGAGCGCTTCCATGCTATAGTGAAATGTCTCCATCAACCCGTGTTTGGTCCAATCATGAAACATTTCACTACCCTGCACCATATTTTTCCGGATTTCTTTGCTGAGCGCCAATGGCAACAGCAGTGGCAGGTGCAGCGGCTCTATGCCCAGTGGCAGAGCATTGCCGGGCCGGAGGCCGGAAAGAGCAGCCTGCCCGCCGCCATCCGCAACCAGACCCTGTGGCTCTACGTCAGCCATTCCATCTGGGCGCAAGAAATCCATTACCGCCAGGGCGAACTATTAGAGCGCATCAAGGAAGTGATGCCGAATCAGGATATCGCCGCCATCCGCTGCCTGGTTGAACCGTCCTGGTTTTCGCCGCCTGCTCCGCCTATGGCTTTTCCTAAACCTGCGGACACAACATCTCTTGCAGATGCGCCCCACAGCGCCGGTTTTGACGCCATTGCCGACCCGGCCAACCGCGAGGCCTTGCGCCGCCTGTGGCTGGCCATGCTCAGACGCAAATAGCGGCACGGCTTACGGTCGTATTGAAAAACTTGGTTTAAAGAGGATCGGCTCGCAGACGGCGCGTGGCGCAGGCCACTGTCTGGGTCACAATGGATCAAACTCCATCTGCCGGCCTTGCTTGGACGCACTTTTCAGGCCCTCCTCTGCCCGGGCTAAGGTCAAAAATTTCTGGATGAATGCTGTCTTCCCGAGCGTATACGCCACGCGATCGTCGGGAAAGCGTAGAACAAGATCACGCTTGAGCGCCGCGTAGCTGCTTGCCGCCTCCTGATGCCGGCGCAGATAGTCCCGGAAAAAGACCCGCTCCCATTTAGGCTGGTCATCGATCAGGGCAACATGGATGTGGGCAGTGCGGTTACTGCGACTGTCCCGGCCAATGAACCAGGGATAGCGCGGGCCATCATCGTCAAATTCCGGGTGCAGAAAATAGTCGTAGCCCGCTTCTTCCATCGCCGGAGCAACATTTGCTACCACAGGGCCGAAGTCATCAACGCCAAGCAGAATATCCACAATGGGCTTTGCCGCCAACCCCGGCACTGCCGTGATGCCGATATGTTCAATACGCCGTATGCAACCCTGCGGAAAATATCGGCTAAGCCGCGCTGCCTCGGCCTGAAATAGCTCCGGCCAGACGGGATCGTAATCGACCATACATCGTTCCCACGCTCCAGCGTGGAAACGCATCCATCGGCGCTCCAGCGCCCCTACCACTTCATAGACGAACTATCTATCAAGCCCGACTGACCCGACAATAATTCCTGGCAGAGGAATAATTTCACCACTCTTAGGTGTACACACGGCGGTGCTTCATCGGATTGAAAAGCTATGTTCCCACGCTGGAGCGTGGGAACAATCTAAATTCCATCTTCTTTTCAACCTTGCGGCGCAGCCGCCGCCCCAGCCTTGGCCATGAAGACCAGGGTAACCTTGGGCGAGAGTTTCTTGCGCTGGGTAATGCTGTAACCGTGCCGTGCATAGAGGCGAATATTGCCTTCACTGCGGCTGCCGGTAAAGAGCTCGAATTGCTGTGCCGACGGAAAGGCCGCCTCCATGGCCCGCAAAAGAGCGCTGCCGATGCCTTGGTGCTGAGTTTCCGGCGCAACAAAGAGACGGCCGATTTGCACCATGCCGTCCTTGATCTGTGCCCGCACCGAGCCCAAAATGACGCCGCCCTTGCTCGCCTTGAGCACCGTGCAGGATGGAAACTCCGCCAGCAGTTGCGCAAGCGTCTGGGTGAGCGGTGGGATGTTCCAGTCCTGGTACAACTGCGCTTCGGATTCGTAGGCCAAGTGTTGCAGGGCGAATATTGCCGGGGCGTCTTCAAGTGTTGCACGAGAAATGGTGGTCATTTGCAGTCTCCAGTAGCATTGAGTTCAAGCAGTGAGTTTAATTTGGTGATACTCCAATCGCAATTCGGTAGCTTATATTTGCGGCAGGAGACCCTCTCTCAGCAAGGC
>JAUNUN010000050.1 GCA_030538155.1 bacterium | reverse complement strand
ACGATGATACCTTCATCGGCATAATTTACCTGCTGGCTGCTCCAATACAAAATTTAATCAAATCCACTTGATTCGACGAAGAGCCCAAAACACCACCCCCTTCCGGGTAGTTTGTCGGCTCGATGTAACAAAGTTCCAGTCAGGTTTGTAGATCGGGTTACCTGACGTTAGTTTTGCTGAACTCAGCCATAAAGCTTGCAGTGCCGTAATCTCCACCAATGGTGGGAATCTCCCCATTAGGGTGCTCAGTTTATGAGCATCCTTTCGCCAAGGGTATCTGTTTTGGATACGCCCTTTCCTCTCTCTGTCGGTTCACCCCTGTGTTCAGGCAGTATTAGATCGTATCTATCTGAATCACCGCTTTACCTCAATTTGAGGGGATTCAAACCAGGATTAAATCCCTCCTTTTGGAGGTATTATGCTTGGCCGCTATTGGATCGGCGTAGAAATGCGCCGATTAACGCCCCAATTCTGGGGAGGCTGACACAAAGAAAGCTTGTTGCAGGTGATGGCGTAGAAGTGCGCCGCGAACCTTAACTTTTATCAACAAGCAGGCAGACAATGCCAAGCAGCCTTTTTATTGGCGCAGAAAAATCATAACTCCGCCTTTTCTCGATCACCTGACAGAAAGCCTCCATGCACAACATGTTGTGGTGTGAACATTAAAAATGCCTATATGTTGTGACTTGTACAGGACTGAAGAAAGCTGAATCCCTGCTGGTCTGGGACTTCCCGAAAATTCGGGAAATATTCAGCTGATATGTTGCTGGGTTGATACTTGGGCAGGTTGGTTGAAAGTTGCCAAAAGTTACCACCGGTAACCTTAAAAAAGGGGCAGACGGAAATAGTCAAAGTTGCCGGAGTAGTTGCGATTTTAACGAGCCGAAAAAACGGTTGGTGAAACGCCACCGCATTCAGACATGGGCATAGAGGGTACCGCCGTGCAAGAGGGTAACGAAACGTTATCCCCAAAATGGTCAGGTTCACTGCTGCCTTTGCTGTCAAAAGGGCTTTTGGCAGTTGTGGCAGCACCTATAGAGGGGGTTTTTATGTTTTCATTACCAGAAAACGCCGGGCAATAAAGTGAGGTTTTCTCACAATTAAAAATTTCGGTAAGGGTAGCGATGTATCCCTTTGTGCTATCCAGCGCCGGAAGGCTTGAATACAGGGGGTGACGCCAAGGGGGGTCGCAAAACACGATGCCCTTTCCTGGTGGCGCCTTAGAATTCAGGAGCGAGTTGGGGTAAATTCCCCTTTTCTGAGGGAATAAGAGTTAAGTGCTTGAAAGTGCAGGGAGTGTAGGCAGTGTAGGGTAATGTTACGCACGCATGAGAGAAGAGCATATACCCATGTGTGTACCGCCTAATTAGGGCAGATGTGGCCCATGGCCACCCTGTGGTCATCCAGCACCTGTACTCTCTGGTGGTGTGAACGTTGTGAACTTGGTGAACTTGTTCCAGAAGATTTCGCGCACGAGAACATATATACCCTCTAGTCCACCGCCCGGATCGGAGTGACCTGGACAAGCTCTTCAGCCCCGAGTTCATCCAGGCAGTCGGCCCACCATTGCATCATCTCTGTACGCTCCGGCAGGTATTCAGAACGATGGTGGGCTGCCCGCACCCTGTTACGCTCCCTATGGTCAAGGACACGTTCTATGGCGTCCTTATCAAAGGTGGTGTCTTCGTTCAGGATGGTAGAGAAGGTAGACCTGAAGCCGTGCATGGTGGTCTTGCCTTTGTAGCCAAGGTCGTACAGGCTGTACAGCATGGTGTTTGCGGAAAGTGGCTTCTCCGGCCTGTGAATGCCTGGAAAAACAAAGCCCTCATTGCCGATTGCATAGGGGCGCATGGCGACAAGAACGGCCAGAGCCTGACGCGACAAGGGCACCTTGTGTGCACTGCCCATCTTCATACGTTCGGCGGGTATTGTCCAAAGCTGGTTGTCCTGGTCGATTTCACCCCAGGTGGCCAGCCTCGTCTCCGCAGACCTGACAGCGGTCAGGATGGTGAACAGTATTGCATTTTTGGTTACCCGGTGAATACCTCCGTCGTGCAAGGCCTGAAAGAAGGCTGGTAGCTCTTCCTTTGTCAAGAAGGGGGTGGTGCTTGGCCTTTTTGGCCTTCAGCGCCCCGCGCATATCGGCTGCGGGATTGTAGGCCGCCCGCCCGGTTTGGATAGCGAAGCGAAAAACAGCGCCAATGCGCTGTAGGATTTTAGACGCCATTTCAAGGGCGCCCTCAGCCTCGATGGCTCGCACCACTTCAAGCACCAAGGGCGGGGTGATCTTGTCTACTGGGGTGGGGCCAAGGTGTGGGAAGACGTGGTTTTCCAGCGACCTCCGGGTGGCCCTTGTGTGTGACGCCCTCCACCCCGACCCTTTTAGGGCTACCCATTCCAGAGCTATGGCCTCAAAGCTGTTTGCCCTGTCTGCCTCCTGTTGCTCTTCATCCTGCTTGACGGCTGCCCTTGCTTCCTTCCTTGCAGTGGATGGGTTGCCGCCTTCTGTCAGAATGGCCTTTTGTCTCATGTGCTCGATGCGCGCCTTTGCAAGCGTCATGGCGGGGTAGTCTCCCAGTACAAGCGTGTTCTCGCTCCACTTACCATCTTTCTTGATGCGGTACCGGTACAGCCACCTTTTGCGACCGCCCGTCATTACCTCCAGGAACAAACCGCCGCCGTCGGCGTGGCGTCCTTTGTGCTCCGGATAGCGGCAGGCGGCAATCTCTTTGTCGGTCAACTTGCCCATGGCGCCTAGGTTCAGGTAGTTTTTGTGGGTACGCCCTTGTGGGTATTGTGAGTCCTCTTTTTTCGTACCCACAAATGTACCCACAAAAAAAGCTGGATGTCAACGGACTTTGCTGGAACTTATGAGACAACAGAACAAAGAAAAACCCCGAAAAACCTAATGGTTTCACGGGGCTAATGTACTTCTTGGGATTTCTTTGAACGTCAACGTGGTGCCGAGACCAGGATTTGAACCAGGGACACACGGATTTTCAGTCCCCAAAATAGGGGCTTTCTTGTTATCCCACATAATACCTTAATGCGTGATACTGTTTGACATCATGTAATAAACGATCTATTATCCTCTCACTTGATATCCCAATCCATACCCTTACATGGAGCTAAAAATTGGGACTATCTTGGGACAGATTTTATCCCGGAGGATATGACATGTCACGATGGATCAGAACTTCAGTTGCCGGCATCAGGTATAGGGAACACAAAACCCGCAAACACGGAGTGCAGCCGGACAAGTATTTCAACATCCGATTCACAGTTGAGGGCATCACCACTGACCAAAGTCTTGGCTGGGCCAGCGAAGGCTGGAATCTCAGTAAGGCCACGAACGTCTTGGCCGACCTCCGTGAGGAAGCGAAGCTTGGCAAGGGCTCCGGCAAGCTCTCCGACCGAAGAGCAGCGCAACGCGATGCTGAGGAAGCCGCCCGGCAGGCATCGCTGGAAAATGCCCGGCTGGCCACTGCATATGCCTCCTTTTATGAGCAGCATTACCTACCCAGCATTGTTCACAAAAGGGAATCAACCGCCAAGCGGGAGCGTGATCTTCACACCTTTTGGATACTGCCGGTCATCGGAGCTAGACCTATCCGTAGTATCGTGGCGCTCGATCTCGAAAGAATCAAGCGTAGCGTCATGGCTGCCGGCCGCTCTGCTCGAACTGCTGAATACGCAATGACCGTCACGAGAATGGTGCTGACTTTGGCAATTAAGCGCAAGTACCATGCAGGCCCGAACCCGGCAGATGAGGCAAAGCGCCCTAGGTTTGACAATCAGCGAGTACGGTTTTTCACTACTGAAGAGGCTGACCTGCTGCTGGCCGAACTGAAACAACGCAGCTTGTCCACATATCGGATGGTGCTTGTGTCCCTGCATTGTGGGCTACGCTTGGGCGAACTGTACCGATTGCGCTGGAATCATATAGACCTTGAACTCAACATCGTTGTGTTGTTGGACACCAAATCAAGCCGTACCCGGCACGTGCCCATGACACAGGAGATACGCGCGTTGTTTCAAGAGATGGAGCAGCCCGAGGATAAGACATCGTTGGTGTTTCCCACCAAGGACGGAGTACAGCAGAGTGGGCCGGTCAACAGCGTGTTCACAAGGGTTGTGAAGGATTTGGGCCTCAACCATGGTGTCACCGACCGCCGTGAACGGCTGTCATTCCATAGCTTGAGGCACACCTACGCCTCCAGACTGGTCATGAGTGGGGCAAGCCTTTATTTCGTTCAGCGCCTGCTGGGGCACTCGACCATCAAGACAAGCGAGCGTTACAGCCATCTTGCACCCGACACGCTCCAGGCTGCCGTTGCAGGCATGGAGGCCGCCCTTGCTGCCCAGCAAAGCAAGATCAAGCCGATCCGCGCTACTGGAGGCAACCGTGGCTGAGCCCAGGCGTAAGCCCCGCACAGCCGAGTTTATAGAGACGCTGCACATCGCCAGGCTCATGGGCGCGTATCTCGATGAGGACATGAGAGCGGGAGAACTGGTGCAGTTCCTGACCGAAACCGCCAAGGTGCTTCAGATCGGGAACTGGGAAGATGTGAACAAAGGCCCTGCCCTGACCGCGCTACGTGCAGCCAGGAAGAGCGCTCCCGTGTGGATCGCTGACCATCGGCAGCACCCATGGCTGCCGAAGGATGAATCACAGCTCATCGTGTTGGAAACCATGTGGGCACTATCTGACGCCAGGGCAATCATGCTGGAAGCCGTTGAACTCATCTGGCGCAACCGGATGACCGGCGGCAAGCCCTACGCTGGCCTGGACGAGTTCAAGCCGCTTCATCTGCTGCTGGGGAAGACAGAGTTGCTTGGCCGTGGCGAACTCAAGTTCAAGGACGACACCCACTATTGGCAGCGCAATGTCCTGAACAGTTCGCGGGTGGACGGCGAAGACCTCTTTGAACTTGACGCCCTGGTGGCCGCGTTGTTCGAGCAGTTCCTTACAACCAAGGGCTGGGCTTACCTCACCAAATGCTCTGAGTGTGGACAGTTGTTCACGCCCAGGCGAACGGACGCCAGAACCTGTGGTGATCGTTGTCGGAAGCGGAGGTCAGTGGCTGCCACCGGTTTGTTCACTTGATCCAGCGTCCACCGGGGGTCTGCACTTTACGCAGACCCTTTTGGGCGTAAACCTCCATGGGCCGCCCCACCTGATTATCCACAGGGGCGCAAAGTGGGAAAATCCCACTTTGTCATATTCACCCAAAAGGGCGAATATAGAAAACCTCTTATCGAATACTACCTGACCATCGAGGCGTGTTCTGAAGAAGAAAGCGGGGCATGCCGGGGTCACGTTTGAAATGCTACCCCCATTACTTGTGCAGGGATCAGCAAGAAACCCGCCAGACATTACGCCTAGCGGGTTTCTTCTTTAGCCGGGTGACCCACTCGATAAAGGGTTCGGCCTCGGGCTTATCGGATCGCAGTACCAGACGGTACATGCCGGATTCGGAAATAATGTTGACCCTTCTCACTCTTCCATCCGCGCCCTCGATTCGATCTAGGGCGCGGTGTTGGCGGTTTTTTCTTTAGCCGGGTGGCTCACCTGGTCGTGCACAATCCTCATCCAGGGTCACCAGGTTTTCCAGCGTCAGCCTTGCAGCCGCTGGTGTTCCTTCCGGCGCATACCCTGTCCGGTAAAATGTCCGTGGCCCTGTGGCTGTTTCAATCGTGACCACCAGGTGCCCGTCCGCTGTTGTCTGCTGCTTGCCCCGCCAAATCATAACTGCCCCCCCAATAAAAATGCCGTGAGTGCTACCAAGCCTGTAACGGCTCCCCAGCCCTCGCGGAATCTGGGACACTCACGGCAAATTCGATTGTCGGATAAAACAAAAAAAGACCTGGTTTAGGGTGCAGGTCAACGCACCGCTACAGTTTGGTACTGTCAAGCTAACGGCCTTCTTGGCGGATGTCAAGAGCCTTTGCAGGAAAGCGGGGCATGCCAGGTGGGGTGGCGTTTCACCACCCCATTTTCTCCCCCAGGTGGGCACACAGGCAAAGGGAGTGGAGACGGATTCCACCCCCCGCCACTCATCAGGTATATGCTGGACAAGGTGCTCCCCGTAGTAGTTGCACTGCTGTGCTGGTGTGGATCGTCAGGGTGACGAGTGGGGCAGGGGCTGCTCGTCTATGTAAATAGAACGATCGCTGCTGCTGGAGTCGGCCCTAGTCAGGCCGCTGTCCGGGCTGATGGTGGTGGCCGCTGGGGCCCCCTGGTGTGGCCGATCGGGTGGGTGGGGTAGGCCCCCCTTGGCCCACCCCTCCACCTGCATCGATATCGGATGCTCGCTCTTCGGCCCCCGGCAGCATTCCAAACCAGGGTGGCCCGTCAAGGTTCACAATCCCTTGCCACAGGCCTGGTTATTCGTTACATTTTTGTAAACTTTATTGAGTAAAAAGTATGGAGGTTTGGGCAGCTATGACGGCTAAGAGGAAGCGGGGAAGGCCCAGCGTTTTGACCAAAAAGCGCATGGTTATGTTCGAGCAGGGCCTGTGCTGGGGTTGGACAATAAAACAATGTTGTAATTACGCCCAGATAGGTGAACGGGCTTTTTACAGGATGCAACAGCGCTGGCCGGATTTCCGTCATCGTATGCAGGTGCTTAGGAATAACCCCGAAATGCAGGCCAAGCGGAACGTGGCTGAGGCCATTGAACGGGGCGACTTGGCCGCATCCCTGTGGTATTTGGAACGACGCAGCTCAGAGTTCAAGGCTCGTCAAAAAGTCGCGGTAGAGCAGCCTGAGGCCGCCCTGAGCGCTGAGGAGACACTACGGCGACTGGAGGTATTGGTTACTCGTGCAAGAGCCTTGTCGCTCGCCTGAGCGCGTCCTGGTGATTGTTTACAATAACGGCCCTGGTGGCTCATTGGGGCAGGGATAAAAAGGGGTGCTCAAACTATGAGCACCCCTTTGTGTTCTACTGTGCCGGTGTATCAGGCGGTGCCTCAACAATCTGCATGTCGAGTAACTGGGTGAGTTCTTTTGAAGCAACCACCCTGGATACCTTTAGCCAGAGGTCCAACTCAAAGCGCATACCGCCGTACAGCACACGCTTGGTCTGGAGATTTAGTAGCTCCATCTCCAAACCGGGCGCGCCATCGATCATGATCGGCACGGGCGCTTGCCCATAAGGTGACAGCTGCCAGCCAATGATCTCGATGGCGAGCGCGTCTTTTCCATTGACGTCTTTGCTGATACCCACGATGTGTTTCAGTGCATTGGGGATTACGGTTTTCATTCCTACCTGCCTTGCCGGGTGCCCGGCGTTTGAGTTTACAAAGGTTATGCAAGGCATAGCCCTTGTTTTTTTTAAAATCATTACGAGTGGCCATCGGGCACCACCATCGACCATCGCCCTATAGGGCGCGATGGTGTCGATGGTGGGTGGTTGCCGGGCATCAGGATACCATCGATGGTACCCCGATGGTGTCCCGATGGTCATCGGGTGGGCAGCCGCCAACCCCTTGTTCACTTGATCCAGCGTCCGCCGCGATGACGTGATTTCCATTGAACCGGATCAGCTTTTGCTGAAGCATCCGAGGCACCGCATTATTGAAGGCTTTCACTGAGCTGTAAAGCCCAGCCTCGATACACTTGTCTCGCCAACGAAGCCGGTCTACCTCCGCACCACCTGCCGTCAATTCCACCAGGATATCCAGCGAGCACTGCATGGCTGGGCTGGGCCTCCACGTATTGCCTGGTGCAGCGACGCCTTGGTACTCCAGCACCAGGGATTCGCTCAGGTCGTCATCCAGCACAACCGGGATGGGCTTTAACAGCATCGCGGGTGGTTCCTCAAAATCCTTGGCCTTTGTACACCTCAGCGCAAGGAGCCCATCGGGCCGACGCTCTGCCAGAAATTCAAGATCGAGTGCCCCTTGCCAAGCGCTTGAGCCCCTGCTTCGTTCCCGGGAGCTATGGCCGGTGTGATGAACCACCAATTTGCAAGTCTCTGGCGGCACGGCTGTGTCCAGAGCGTGAACAAACCTACCAATGGTAGCGGATTCGTTTTCATCGCCCAGCAAGGCGCGGGCTCTGGTATCCACGAGCAACATCTTCGGCGGGCCGTGGAGTGCGGTCACCTCATCGACGGCATCTGCTAAAATCTGCGCCTCGCTTTTCTCATCCAGGGCCAAGGATGAATCGCTCACAAACAAGGGCGCATCAACACCCAGCAGGTCATTCCGGATCAGCCAAGCGCGGATTCGTGAAGCGACGCCCGAGTGGCCTTCGCCGTTCAGGATGACCACTGGCCCAGCCTTCACCGGGTGGCCATTCCACGGTCGGCCATAGGCCACGCTCAACGCCAGGTCGAGGGCCAGAAAAGATTTGTAGCTCGCTGGGCTCCCGAAGACTGACGCCAGACTGCCCTCTGGTAGGAAATCCTCAATCAGCCATTCCAAACCTTGTGAACCTGCCAGCACCTCGCCCAAGGGCCGAAGACGAAAGCCCCGCCGCTTGGGCTGGGCCTGGTCAGGCTTGAAGTCAGCGAAATCACCTTCAGCAGCCAGGCTACCAAAGCCTTTAGCAGCCAATTCACTCGCGGCCTTGCTCATGTTGCCGTCACAAAACAATTTCGCATAGGCAAAGTTGATTAGAAAATCACCGGGCTCCAAGCCATCGATCGAGGACGAAAACAGGTGAAATCTCGCCTGACCGGTGACCGGATCGGTGTACAAGCTGGCGCTCGCGCCTTCGGCTTTGCCGGGCCTGGTCAGCCACTGCGCCTGCACCTGGTGGGTCTGGTCGCTGACGGTGCGCGGAATGGTGCCAGACCCGGCTGGCCGCCATCCATCGCCAAGCAGTCGATCCAGGAAATGGTCAAGGCCGCGTTGGTTGAAGTCATCGCCAGGCCGCCCGGATGCAGGGGCCGCTGGCCGTGGCTCCACGGGTGGCTGACCATTGTGAACAGAACTAGGCGTCACGCTGCTGATCGGGCGCGGTGATATCAGTTTCCAACCAGCTTCAGATGCAGATTTCTCGAACAAATCCAGCAACACGAAAAGGTCTTCCATGCTGACAGTTGGAAAATCTGCCGGGCGCAGGCTGTCATAATCCAGCCCTGAAAAAGGCAGATTCGTGTCCGGATGAACTCCAGCCAGAACGCACTGCTGGCCCCTGCTCAAGACCTCGATCCTGCTGGGCTTCGCATCGCCTGGAGCTTGGAAGGATGCTGACATCAGCTTTGAATCCAAGCCGGGCACCTTCACCAGATACAGCCTCTTTGGAGCTTGGCCGATCCGGCAAGGTGCACAATGCAGCATGCTGAAAACACGATCGATCTTGGCGGCCATTGCTTCATCGTAGATGTCGCAATCAAGCGCCGCCAGATCATCGTGGCCTAGGAGTAGGCCCACATTTGCGGTGCTGTGGGTGGCGGCCCAGCTATCGATCTGATGTTCGTTGGGCGGGGTTTGCCAGTTCGGCAGGAGTGGCACCTTGCCACGAAGCGGAATGACCGGCAGCCCTCTGGCGTACAGTTTCGGCCCCAGGGTTCCGAAGTTTACGCTCTTGATTTCCGGCGAGAAATCGCCTATCTTGCTGGTAGGTTTGATTGTGTTTGCCCCTGTCCAGGTGCCGCCCTGGACGGGGGCTTTGTCATTTTGCATGGCGTTATGCCTCCCTTCTCGCGTTCACAAGCTGGCATCTGCCCCGGAGCCAAGCCGCCAACACCTGTGCCGGGTAGGCAACTTTCCTGCCTTCACTCATAATGACCCGTTCCTCAGGGCCTTTGCCGAGGCAGTCCAAGTTAGCCAGGCTTTGCGGCCTGAGTAGGCCCCCTGTGAATTTGTGAACCTCCCTCCGGGCTACCAGGCTTGAGGGCCATCGCTGTACCATTTCATCGAAAATATCTCGCTTCATTCTCACCCCTCCCATGGGCGTGGTTGATCTTGTCAACCACCATACGCCTTCAAACTAAATTATTCAATAGTATCACACGTTTAATACAGTTGAACACATTATGCGTGAAGAACAGGGGGTAGAGCGGCTTTGCGAGAGGCTCTTTTTAAGCAAAAACCGGGCCAGAATGGGAAAAGATTTTTTTGTTATTGCCGTGGGGAAATAAATTGGGACTATCTTGGGACTGGAAGAGCGGGCAAAGAAAAAGGGTTTAGACCTTGTCGACCTAAACCCTTGAATTTACTGGTGCCGAGACCAGGATTTGAACCAGGGACACACGGATTTTCAGTCCGTTGCTCTACCGACTGAGCTATCTCGGCACACTCAACAGAATTCTGATTTCATAGCAAAAAATGTAGGGCTCTGTCAAGCCTTTTCGTTTTCATTGAGTTCGAGCAGCTCGTCCAGCTCAAAATTAAAAGAATCCAAGGCCGTGCCGGTTTTCATGCCGGGCTGGTATTGGTTATCCGCTACAGCTGTTCCAGGTTTGGTCTCAGCCAAACCTTCCACCTGCAGATCTTCCAGGGAGAAGTCATCGGCATCGGCTGGGGCAGAACTTTGAGAGGTGGGCGGAACCTGTGTCGGCTCATCCTCCAAACTTAAACTAGGTTCAAAGGCTATCTCCTGGGCAGTTGAAGCTTCCGGAGCCTGTAAGTCGGAAATATCCAAACCTGCCAGATCAAGGCCTGGCGGGCCAGCAATCTCACTTGCTTCGGCCTTGCCAAGGGTGAGAGGCTCTCCACCCAGTGTGTCTATTTCATCCAAGGCAAGATCAAGCTCCATGTCTATGGCCGGTTCGTGCTGGGCTGGACTGTCGTCAAAATCATCCGGCAGGCGCAGGTCTATGCCGCTGTCATCCGACAACTCCGCAACAGGCTCCTGACTGACTGCTTCTGCTGTTCCCTCATCCAGAGAGAAGAGTTCGTCTTCGCTGCTGCTGAAATCCAGGCTGCTGTCGTCATCGATGTTCAAGTCAAGCTCAGTGTCGGCCGCATCGGGCGCGGCATCATGATCTTGGGCCGGATTCGCCACGGCTAAAAAAGAAGGAGCAGTGGCGCTCGCCACCGTTCCCATCAGGGCGGCAACAGTGGCGGCAATGTTCTTTTTACATTTTTTACAGCGTTCCAGATTGTCAAACGAGGTGTAACCACATTTGGGACAGCGCATGGCAGCGTACTCCGCCTAAGGTTTTTTAATAGAATGGTAGAATGCAAGTCGTTGGATTATTCCTCCATTATCGCATTTGACCACGTAAAATCAAGGGTCTTCCCGAAAAATCTACCTGCTGTTTTCAGGTTTTACATGGCCCGGCACAGACCCTTGTACCAGATCGCCCACTATACAAAAAGCCGCAGCGGCTCAAGGCTGCTGCGGCTTCTCTATTCAATAGCGAACACCTCAGGGCGTCCATTTATGCTTCTGGTTTGTTTTCATGCACGATGAAAATCAGCAACCCCTGCTGATGCCTCAGCCTCCGGCAGGCTTCGCGGGTGCGGGCGCCTTTTCGGGATCCGTGGCCGATCCGGCAATGGCGGCACGGCTGACCTTGATGCGAACATTGTCTGCTATTTCCAGGGTGACGGCATTATCGGTTAGGCCGGTGATCTGGCCGTAAATACCACCGCCGGTGATTACCTTGTCGCCCCGTTTCAGGTTGGCCAGGTAGTTCTGATGCTCCTTGGCCTTTTTCTGCTGCGGACGGATCAACAGAAAATAAAAGACAAAAAAGATAAGGATCAGCGGCAAGAACTGGCCGATAAAGGCCATGCCGCCGGCTCCGGCTGCAGGTGCGGCCGCTTCTGCGGCCCAGGCTACTCCTGTCATGAGGATTCTCCGTTTTTGAGGTTATAAGGCGGCATGCAGCCGTTGCGCCGGCGGTAAAATTCGCTGCGGAAAGCGAGAAACCCGTCTTGCCGGATCGCCTCGCGCATGGCGGCCATAAGGTTGCAGTAGTAGTGCAGGTTGTGGATGCTGTTCAACTGGTAGGCCAGAATTTCCCGGCTTTGGAAAAGGTGGCGCAGATAAGCCCTGGAATAATGCCTGCAGGTATAACAACTGCAGTTTGGATCCAGCGGGCTTGCATCCTTTTGAAAACAAGCATTTTTTATAACCACTCTGCCCTGTGAAGTAAAGAGCATTCCGTTGCGCGCATTGCGGGTGGGCATGACGCAGTCGAACATATCGATGCCGTGCAGAACCCCTTCCACCAGGTCTTCCGGTGTACCCACACCCATGAGGTAGCGGGCGTGATTTTTGGGCATGCGGTGGGCGCATTCGGCCAGAATCGTCAGCATCTCCTCCTGGGGTTCACCCACGGAAAGTCCACCCAAGGCATAGCCGTCAAAGCCGATTGCCTGCAATTCTTCCAGGGCCGCCAGGCGCAGATCCGTGTACATGCCGCCCTGGACAATACCGAAGAGCAATTGGCCGTTATGCGGCTGAACCTTGCGGCAGCGCGCGGCCCAGCGGTTGGTAAGGGCGGTTGCGGTCACTGCCTCCTCACGGCTCGCCGGGTAGGGGATACAGGTATCGAGCGCCATCATGATGTCGCTTCCCAAGGCCACTTGCACCTCAATGGCATCTTCCGGGCTGAGAAAGAGCGGGCTGCCATCGAGGTGGGAGCGGAAGGCCGCGCCTTCTTCCGTTATTTTAGCCAGTTCCTGCAGGCTGAAGATTTGAAAACCGCCCGAATCGGTGAGGATGGGACGCTGCCAGTGCATAAAGTGGTGCAGACCACCAAACTCGCGGATCAATTCATGCCCGGGGCGGATATAGAGGTGGTAGGTGTTGCCCAGGATGATCTGCGCGCCGAGCTCCACCAGGGCTTCCGGGCTCATGCCCTTGACCGTGGCCTGGGTGCCCACCGGCATGAAAACCGGGGTGTTGATATCGCCGTGCAGGGTGCTGAGCACACCGCAGCGGGCATGGCATTCGCTGGACTCTGCGCCTGGAGAAAAGGGTGATGCAGACATATTGTTCGACTGGTTTCGTTAAAAAATACAGGGTTTGAGTTAGGTTAAAGAATAAAGAGTTACCACGTTGGCAATGAAAACGCGGCCGTGAGTCATTCAGGCCGGCAGCTGCGCCAACTCCTTGCGCAACTGCGCCTCCTGGGCCATTAACGAGGCATGCAGCCTGAACTGCATCATGGCTCGGTCCAGGTTTTGGCCGGGATAGCGGCAGATAAAGTAGGGGTTGCCTTCCAGGTGGTCGGTAAAAAAGCGTAGGCCCAACTCAAAAATAAGCAGCCGGGTGGCCTCAAGGAGCAGGGCCTGGTCTCTTTGGCTGAGCAGGGCCTTGCCGCCAGCTTCGAGGTAGGAGGCAAGCAGGGCTGTAAAGCAGGTCTGGTCAAAATGAGGCTCATTACTGCGTTCTTCACCGCTGCGATTGCAGCAGGAGCGCAGGCAGTCGCCGAGATCGTGCAGGAGAAAACCGAAGCGGACCGTGTCCAGGTCAATCAGGCTAAGGACTTCATCGCTCTTCTGCGCAAAAAGGAAGTTGCTGCACTTGGGATCGGCATGCACCAGTTGCTGCGCATGCTCGTCCGCATTGTTCTGGAGAAGGCCGGCAAGCGGACGCAGTTGCTCGATGCCGGTAAAGCAGAATTCCTCCTCCTGGTTTTTGGGGCCGCGCTTGCGGCCGAGGGCATCAAAACGGGCCAGGTACTGTGGGGTATCGTGGAGGCCGGGCAGGGGATCACGGATACTTTCCCGCGAAAGAGTGCTTAATAGCAGATGAAATGCGGCGAGCATCCGGCCGGCCGCTCCGGCCTGCTGCGCATTTACCTGCAAGAGGGTGCGGGCTGGACCGATATAGCTGATGAGCCGCCACAGCCCGTCTGTGGCATCGATAAAGTAGTCTCTGCCCTCCGGATTGGTGCAGGCTCTGGGAAAAACGATAACCATTCGGCTTTGCTCAGCCTGCTCTGCCAGATGCCGGGTGATGATGCGGAAGTTGGTCATGACCGCAGGCAGGTCTGGGAAGACCGTCGGGCTGAGGCGCTGGAGCACTGCGGCCTGGCTACGCGTATCGTCGATATACTCTATGATCCAGGTTTTGTTGATATTACCTTCAGTGCATTCCACCGCCCTGGTCAGGCCGGCATGGGGCTGGAAAAAACGAAATATATGCTCAAGGGAGGGGTCAACAGCCATGGAATATGGATCAAAGGGTAGTGCGAAGGTTCAAGGTGTAATCTCTACCCTGTTACCGGGCCAGGCACAACTAAAAAGCTGGAAACACCTGCAAAGGCTTGCAATTTGGGCTCAGGCCCAGTACAAAAGATTGCAGTCGGTAATGCCAGCAGCCACGCGCTTCTGCAGCAGCGTCCATCCTTCCGCCCTCTCATTCCGGCGAAAGAAACCAGGGCCTGCATGTAGTATGCGCTCTTTGTCGTACTTCGTGTTTGTGCCGTCTGGTTAAATATACGTCAATCATATATGAATTGAGGTGTCGCTATGAACCTGAAGCGTTCCATCTTTTGTGCGGTATTTTTGTCCTCTTTTATTCTGTTTCAATCCCCTGCCTTTGCCGAGATGGTTTCCATCCGTGGCGAAAATGTGAATATGCGCTCCGGTCCAGGCACGAAATATGAGGTTTTGTGGAAGATCGGCCAGGGCTTTCCCCTCCAGGTGACACAAAAATCCGGCAGTTGGTACAAGGTGCGCGACTTTGAAGGCAGTGTCGGCTGGGTACACCAGGGTGTGACCACCAAGGAAGCCCATGCGGTGGTGCAGGCCAACAAGGGTTCCAATAAAAATATCAATATCCGCAGCGCGCCCAGCACCAAAACCGGCTCCATAGTGGCTACAGCTACGTACGGTGTGGTTTTCAAGGTGCTTGGCAAAAGAAACGGCTGGGTACAGGTTGAACACGCCAACGGCGTCAAGGGCTGGATCCGTGAGGACCTACTCTGGGGAGATTGAGCGCTGCCGCTCTCGCTCTCGTTCTTGCTCTGGTCTGTATGCAAATGGGAAGGAAAGCTGCTTTCCTTCCCATTTTTTTCTTGTCGCTACAGCGGAATGTTCTGTACATCTGCACACGGTTGCCGGTGCCTGCAGGATGCTGCTGTTGCGTGTTTGTTGACCACCATCTGCCCACTTTGGTCATGAATGCCGACAAAAGCCTCATCAGCAGGCGTTTTGCCCATGCGCTCAGTACCTACGAAGACGAGGCGCAAGTCCAGGCCCAGGTGGGTGATGCCCTGCTCAGGTTCCTGGCCGAAACCCTGCCCGGGGTCCATCCCCGTAATGCGCTTGAAATCGGTTGCTGCACCGGTATGCTCACGGAGAAGATCGTTGCCCGGCTGCCCTCGCTTGCGCAACTGACGGTGTGTGATCTGGTTGCGGCCTTTCAGAGCTGCATCGATACCAGAAGCCGGGCCTGGCGGCAGTATGTCAGCTTCCTGGCTGGTGATATCGAACAGGTGGAACTGCCCCAGAACTACGACCTCATTCTTTCCTCCTCCACCCTGCATTGGGTGCATGATTTCCCGGCCCTAAGCGCCAAACTGGCCCGCCATCTCAATGCGGGCGGTGCATTGGCAATAGCCCTTTATGGGCCTGATAACTTTACCGAAATACGAGAACTTACCGGCAGCGGCCTGCCCTACCTCAGTCTGGAGGAGTTACGGCATATCCTGTCGCGGCACTTCGAGCTGCTCCTTGCCAGGGAGGAGCATCACGAACTGTGGTTTGCAGATCCGATTGCCCTGCTGCACCACTTGCGCGACACCGGCGTCAATGCGCTCAGCCCTGTCGGCTGGACCAAGGGTCGCCTGGCCGCCTTTACCGCCGCCTACCGCGAGCGTTTCAGCGGAGAGCAGGGCATACGCCTGACCTATCATCCTCTTTATTTTATAGCTTCCAGTCAGGCCGAAAAAGAGACCAAGGCAACCTGACCTGTCGACCTTGGCGAGACCGTCGCACAAGCCCATGAGTGAGCACGATCAATCAACAACCCTACCCCAAACGACCATAGCCGTGGCCGGTATCGATACCGGCGTGGGCAAGTCCTACTGTACCGGGCTTCTGGCCCGTTATCTGCTCTCGCGCTACTCCAGCGTCAGCACCATGAAGCTGGTGCAAACCGGCTGCAGCGGCATTGCCGAAGACATTCTCCTGCACCGTCGCCTGATGGGCGTACCCTTAAGCGCAGAGGATCAGGAGGGAATCAGCAATCCCTATGTCTTCAGCTTGCCGGCCTCGCCGCACTTGGCTGCCACTCTGGAAGGCAAGCAAGTGCGTGAGGACAAACTCAATGAGGCGGCAGCGTGCATGCAGGAGCGCTACCAGTGGCTTCTGGTGGAAGGGGCGGGCGGGCTCCTGGTGCCCCTGAATGCTAAGCTGCTGCTTCTGGATTATTTTGCAGGCCAAGGCTGGCCCCTGGTGCTGGTCAGCAGCCCCAGGCTCGGTTCCATCAACCACACCCGGCTCAGCTTAGAAGCCATTAAAAAGCGAGGTATGCACTTGCTCGGCCTGGTCTACAACCTGCACGGCAGCTATGAGCCGGACATGGTGCGCGATACCCTGCGCGAATGCAGGCGCGCCCTACAGGACTACGGCTTTGCCGAGACCATGATCCTGGTGCCGGATGTGAAGGAAAGCGCGGCCATTGCCTGGGGGCCCTTGCTGGCGCAACTGCACTGCTAGAACCGACTTTTTCCACCAATCTCCGCACACGACAACGCTCTACAGCATTCATCCGGGCCGGTACACACCCCTGGCCTGCAGGTACTCCACAATAACCTCCTCCGGTTCCGGCCGGCAGAAGAGGTAGCCCTGCACCTCGTTACAGCCCATCTGCGCCAGCCGCGTAAGCTGGCTTGCCTGTTCCACCCCTTCGGCCACCACGTTGATCTGCATCTGCTTGCAGAGGGCGATAATCGCGCCGACTATGCCGTCGTTGTCCTCCATGTCATCAATAAACTGCTTGTCGATCTTCAGGGTCTGCACCGGCATCTTGCTCAGATAGCCAAGGGAGGAGTAGCCGCTGCCGAAGTCGTCGATGGAGAGGGCAATGCCCAGTTGCCGCAGTTCGTGCAGGATACGCAGGGTATGCTCGGCGTCCTGCATGGCGGTGCGTTCGGTGATCTCGAATTCAAAGAGGCCCGGCTCGGTGCCGTGGCGTTTAAGCAGGTCTTCGGTCAGGTCGACAAAATCAAGGTTGTGGAACTGATGCGGAGAGATATTGACGCTGATGGGCACAGCCAGGTCCCGCTCTTTGAGTTTGGTCAGGAAGCTGCACACGCTTTCCATGACAAAGAGGCAGAGATCGTCAATTAAACTGCTTTCCTCGGCCACCGGAATGAATAGATCCGGCCGCACCGGATTGCCGTCCTTTTGCCAGCGGAGCAGGGCCTCCAGGGCTGCGGTTTTGCCGCTTTCGATATGTACCTTGGGCTGGTAGTGGACCAGGAATTCGCCGTTCTGCAGACCGGCCCGAATGCCGCTTTCCGTGCTGAAGCGGTGCTTCTGGGCCGCATGGATACCCTGGCTGAAGATCACGAAACGGTTTCTGCCCTCTGCCTTGGCGCGGTGCATGGATAGATCGGCATTGCGCAGCAGCTTCAAACCATCCTCCCCATCCAGGGGAAAGCTGGAAACGCCGATACTCGCATTGATAAAGATCTTGCGTTCACCCAGGAAAAAAGGCTCTTTCAATGCGGCCAAGAGACGCCCGGCCATGAGGTAGATGGCGGCCTCGGTACTTGCATTTTGCAGAAGATACAGAAATTCATCCCCGCCAAGACGGTAGAGAACATCACCGCTGCGGACCAGACCGCGCAGTCGCTCTGCTACCTGCACCAGCAGGGCGTCGCCCTGCTCATGGCCAAAGACATCGTTGATCAGCTTGAAGTTGTCCAGATCCAGAGAAAACACACCCAGCATGCAGCCGGAGGCTCGGTTGGCGGCAATGGCCCTGGGCAGATCCCGGTGCAGGGAGCTGCGGTTCGGCAGCCGGGTGAGTAGGTCGTAGTAGGCCAGAAAGGCGATCTGACGCTCCCGCCTTCTCAATTCGGTGGTTTCACGGATAGAGACAAAGTAATAGGTGGCGCTGCTGCCTGGGCTGCGGACGCTGTTGATGGAGAGCCAGGCCGGGTACTCCGAACCATCCTTTCTCTTGTACCGGATATTGCCCTGCCAGCAGCCCCCGCTGTGCAGGTTGTGCCAAATATGTTCGTAAAACTGCTTCCCATGCCGCGCTGAGTGCAGGATGCTTATGTTGCGGCCCTGGACCTCATCTGCGCGGTAGCCGTTCAACGCGCAAAAGGCTTGATTGGCCGCGAGAATAGTGCCGTGGCTATCGGTGACCACCATGCTTTCGGCCGCATGGGTAAAGAGCTGCCGGTAGAGGGACGGCGGAATAGGTTCTTTAGTACGGGGTTCTTTAGT